>JAWAMY010000049.1:0-4684 GCA_038895635.1 Candidatus Pacearchaeota archaeon
AATTTATTAATATTTGAATAATAAATATAAATGAAACAACAAAAAATAAAATCTTTTTCATTTTAATTTTTATTCGTTTCTATTGTAAAATTTTAATTTAGGTTGGTAAATTTCATTTAAGTTGATGTCTATTTCATTTCGTGGTATATAGTTCCATTCCTCTTCGCTTATCCCTCTGTCAATTATGTCTCCTCTCCAGTAGTCTCTTATTTTCTCCATCTTATCTAATAGGTATTCAATTCTTCTTTCGTAGACTTGATTTTTTTCTTTCATTTTGTTCTGTTTTTATTTTTTTGATACTATTGTATAGTGGTATTTAAATCTTTCGGTTTGTCATTTTCCTATAGTAGTCATAAAAATCCATATTATTTAGATTAAGAGATAATTCTTTGACAAGCTATAATCTTAAATAAGAATTATTTAACTCCGCCTTTCTTTTCAATTTCATTAAGTTTCATCTTATCTTCAAGGCCAAGTTTTTCAAGTAGTTCTTTGTAACGGTTTCTTATTGTTACTTCAGTAATTCCTGCAACATCAGCAACTTCTCTTTGAGTTTTCTTTTCATCATTTAATAATGCAGATACATAAAGAGCTGCTGCAGCTATTCCTGCTGGTCCTCTTCCAGAGGTTAGTTCTTCTTCATTTGCTTTTTTTAAAATTTTAAGAGCATGATTTTGTGTTTTTGGAGATAAGTGGAGAATACTTGAGAATCTTGAGATGTAGTCATCAGGAGAACTTGGTGTCATCTTTATTGTTAGCTTCCTTATTATAAATCGATATGTTCTTCCAATTTCTTTTCTTTCTATGTCTGCTGCTTGAGCTATCTCATCAAGCGTTCTTGGAATATTATAAGAACGACATGCAGCATAGATACATGCAGCAATTACAGATTCCATTGAACGACCTCTTACATATCCTCTTTGTAGAACATAATTGTAAATTCTTGCAGCTTCATCTCCCACAACTGTTGGTAAATTAAGGTAAGATGAAACTCTCCTTAATTCAGCCATTGCTAATCTTAAGTTTCTTTCAATGCTTGTAGAAACTCTTTCTTGCCATTTTTTAAGTCTTAAGAATTTTCTTGTTTGCTTTGTATCTAATTTATAAATATCAGAAATCTCCCCTACATTTGTTGTAAGCCCTTTATCAAATTTTTGCATTGACATTGGGGCTCCACCACGTCCTTTTTTTTCTGTTTTGTCGAATTTACCAGATAGGTCAATTCCTGTGTCAACCATCTTTTCTTCAATTAGTAAACCACAATCATTACAAACTAGCTCCCCTTTTTCATCATCATAAGTAAGATTTGTACTGTTACATTCTGGACATCGCTTAAGATGAGATGTATCTTTTGCCATTTTGAAATTTTGATTTATTCCTATTTAAACTTTTAGTAATCTTTAAAAACGATGTATTTTTACTTTTTAAATCTATCCTTTCAAGGTTTACTTACTTTTAACTAAATTCTATACTCTTCCCACCGTACTCTCCTGTTCTCTATGGTTTTTTTAAGATTTCTTTCTTGAGAAGAGAGTTTTGAGTTCTTACTTTTAATTTCAAGAAAGATTACTTCTTCTATATTCTTTTCATCACTTCCTTTGAATATAATAAAATCTATTGGTTTTCCAATAAATTTGCATTCAGTTGGAGAATATGGAAAGTTAGGAAAATAAGGTGCGAGTTGCTCTGAAAATTGGCCTGTTAAAACTGAGCGAGATTTTTCTATTGCCTCTTTTCTATATTTTGGTATTTTTGATTCCCATATTCTTCCTTCTCTAAAAGAACCAAATTTGTATCCAATTAGATAGGCAATTATGGATAAGAATAATGTTAGAAGTATTAATACGATAATTAACAAATCCATTTAATCAATTAAAACTCCCTGAAGTGAACCTTCTTGGCCTGGTCGATTTGTAATTCTAACTTTTCCTTCTTCTGTTTCAACAATTGTGCCTTTAGTTATTACATTCTGTCTGGCAAGGAATCTATTTGATGGAGTTTCTAATACATTTTTAATTTTCAATACCTTAGATTTTTTTGTCTTTTGGTTATAAGCATTTACTTCATTTGCTGATAAAAGAACAGTCTTTATGTTACCTCCGAGACCTCTTATCTTTTTTCTTTTAGTTGGTTTTAGCTTTACTACTCTTGGGATTCCAGGAAGTTCATATTTCTTTTTCTTTCTCTGCTTTTTGTACTTGCCTCCTGTTATTTTTCTTCCTAACTTCATATTACTAAACTTAACTCTTCATTTAAATATCTTTCTTTTCTTCTTATATTTGATTGTTTCTATAGTTATAAAAACATTTAAAAACTTTAGTAGAGAATTGAAATTATGGTTAACGGTATTGAAAGACCACTTGACCTTCTTAACAATTCGAAGGGTAAGGAAATCTTGGTGCAGTTAAAAAGCGAAAAACAATTGGTTGGAACTCTGCTTGCCTTTGATATCCATATAAATATTGTTTTGGATAATACAAAGGAAGTACAGAATAACGAGATAAAAAGAAACATAGGCCTAACTTTTTTAAGAGGAGATACAATTGTTTTCATATCGCCTGCATCATCAGTTTTAAAATAGTTGTCAGTTTTTTTTTGATTCATGACACCAGTTCTTCGGTGTTTTATTCTTAGTGATAACTTTAATTTTTTATGAAGAGCTAATTTATTTAAACTATTCTTTTTTTATTATAAAATGATTGAATTGGTTTTTCTTGGAACAGGAAGTGCAGTTCCTACATTAAAGAGAAATCATCCTGCAATTTTTTTAAGATATAAAGAGGAAAATATTCTTTTTGATTGTGGAGAAGGAACGCAAAGACAATTTCGTAAAGCTAAAATCAACCCATGTAGGTTAACAAAATTGTTTATAACTCATTGGCATGGAGATCATGTTCTTGGTATTCCAGGACTTTTACAAACTCTTGCTTTTAATGGTTATTCTCGTGAATTGGAGATATTTGGACCAATAGGTACTAAAAAGTTTATGAATAAAATAATGAATACTTTTTTACTAAGGAAGGCAATTAGGTTTAAAATTACTGAAGGAAGAAAAGAAGATAATAATTTAGTTGATAATGATGACCTTTTAATAAGCGGTCATTTAGTAAATCATAGGGTTCCTTGTTTCTCTTATGTTTTTTTAAGAAAATCTAAATTAAAAATCGATAAAAATAAGCTGAGTAAATTAAAGATTATTAATTCTCCACTTTTAAGGAGATTAAAAGAAGGAAAAGATGTAATAATTGATGGAGCAAAGATTAAATCTAATGAGATTACTTATACTGATAATTCTTTTAAAATTACAATAATTACAGATACAGAATTTAGTGAAAGACTTATTAATTTTGCATCAAATTCAGATATTTTAATTTGTGAATCAACTTATCTTGATGATTTAGATTTGGCGAACGAATATTCTCATTTGACTGTTGAGCAAGCAGCTATAATCGCAAAAAATTCTAATTCTAAGAAATTATTCTTGGTTCATTTGAGTCAGAAATATGAAAAGAGAGAGGATGATTTTCTTAGAGAGGCTAGGAGAATCTTTAAGAAAGTTAAAGTTGCAGAAGATATGGAAAAGATAGTTATATAGAGTGGGGCTTAATTTATTCTAAAATAGAAATATTTTAAATATATTATTCTTTATTTTTTCTATGCTCCTGTAGCTCAGCCTGGATAGAGCACTGGCCTTCTAAGTCAGGGGTCGCAGGTTCAAATCCTGTCAGGAGCACTCTATTTAATCTTGAGAATATTTTTAAACTTCAAAATTATCTATTTATATGGAAGAAGAGGTGAAACAACGAAGATTTGAACCTGTTGTAGTTGAAAAAAAGATATGGAATCAGAATAATATTGTTCTTGCCGGCATTCTTGGTTTATTAATTATTGTCTTACAGTCTATTATTGTTTTTTTTCTTGAGGTTGAATTTAGAATTGTGCTAATTATTGGATTTGTTCTGTCTTTATTGTATGGTATTGTGCTTATGTTTCTAGTTGAACCAGAACTTTTAAGAGAAGTAAGGCAAGAGACTCTTTTTGAAAAGCAAGTTAAAATTCCGATTACAAGAACAATCGAAGTTCCAAAAGTTGTTGATAAAGTAGTTGAAAAGCCAGTAATTGTTGAGAAACCAGTTATTAAACCTGTTGTTAAGAAGATTATTATTCCGGCTCCAAAGAAAAAGTTAGAGATACCAAAATACGAGTATGTTGGTTCTCTTGAAACAAAGATATATCATAAAAAGTCTTGTAGGCTTGGTAAGATGATAAAGAAGAGTCATAAAGTTAATGCAAATTCAGAGAAATTCTTTATAAAAAGGAAATATTCTCCCTGTAAATTCTGTATACTTAAAGAAGTAAAAGTTTAATTTTTATCTAATTCATATTCTGTTCTCTTTTAAGATATTAATTAATATGATATTTTTATTAATATTCAGAATAAATAATTCTCAAAATTGTCATAACCGCTATTATTTCAGATATCTAGTTTATTTATTCTAAGAGTTTTCTTTTTTTGTACTTTTAATATCAATATCTTTAAATAAAGACTTTCTCTATTATCTTTAAATCATTGCGGGGATGGCACAATGGTACTGCGTTCGCCTGCAGAGCGAATTTTTCCGGGTTCGATTCCCGGTCCCCGCTTTTTCTTTTAATTATTTGGAACCATAATTTTTTTAAATTC
>JAWAMY010000050.1:0-4605 GCA_038895635.1 Candidatus Pacearchaeota archaeon
AACCAAGAACCATTACCCCTGGAATATATATTCCACCCCCATCAGCACATCGTCATTTAACCAAACCATTACAATACTATGGCCTTGATCTTAAGATCAACGCGCCATTTGATGAATCAATATTCTATAAACAATTTACTTGAAAATAAAACAAAAAATTTAAATTCTTCTATTTTCTGCCAAAACTATAGCGAGGTGGGGAAGCTAGGTTATCCCGGCGGGCTCATAACCCGCAGACCGGTGGTTCAAATCCACCCCTCGCTATAAGGTGAAAAGCAAATGGAAATAGAACGAGTTTATACTGGTATCCCTGGGTTTGATGAACTAGTGAATGGTGGTATACCTAAAAGAAATATAGTGCTAATTGCTGGTGGCCCAGGAACTGGAAAAAGTATCTTTGCAATGCAATATGTTTATAACGGTCTTATTAGAGGCGAGTCCGGTATCTATGTTGCATTAGAAGAACATCCTGTACAAGTTAGAATAAATATGTCACAACTTGGATGGGACCCCAAAAAATTTGAAGAACAAGGTAAATTTGCAATCATAGACGCTTTTACAGGAGGGATAGGTGAAGCTGCTAAAAGAGAAAAGTATGTGGTTAAATCAGTTGACGATGTACAAACTTTAATAGATGTATTACGAATGGCCATAAAAGACCTGAATGCAAACAGAGTTGTGGTTGACTCTGTGACAACTCTATACATAACAAAACCTGTTATAGCAAGAACTGTTGTTCTGCAATTAAAGAAACTTTTATCTGGTGTTGGATGCACATCTTTACTTGTATCACAAGTAAGTATTACTGAAAGAGGTTTTGGTGGACCAGGTGTAGAACATGCAGTTGATGGTATAATTAGATTAGATTTAGATGAACTTGATGGTAAATTGTATAGGAGTATAATTGTTTGGAAAATGAGGGGTACCGCTCATTCATTGTACCGTCATCCTTTTGAAATAACAAGTAAAGGTATTCAAATTTATCCAAAGCAGACACTAAAAGTTTATAGGCAACAAGCTTACACATCAGAAATAAGAGGTGAAGTTAATGAGTGAAATTGAAATATCATTAAACCCTATTGGTAGAGATGAAATTCATAAACTTGAATATTGTTTATTAATAGGCGCCTTATCAAGACAGGACTTATTAGAAGAAGCATTAAAAAATCCTGAAGAAAGATTAACTTGGATTGATTCACTTGCTGTTGCAGCTGCAGCTTTTGCTAGACAGAAAGCTAATTTAACAATTTCAAAGATCGCTGAAGAATTAGGTCGAACCGAAGCTACTATAAGAAATCACTTAACAGGCAAAACTAAGGCAGGCCAACTAATTAAAGAAACATATGAAAAATTTGTTAGGGAGGGTGTAAAATTAGAATTATTGTACAACAGAAGGTATGAAGAGGAAAAAAGAAAAAGAGAAGAAATGGAGAAGGAAGTCTCAACTTTAAAGGAAAAACTGTATATCTTAAAAGAAGAATTAATTAAAATAAAGGAAAATTTAGAAAAGCTATCTAAAGATATACCACAGTAATCATTATCAAATTATTTCGTTTATTATTTCATTCATACTTCTTTGCATCAAATTTTCAATTTCCATTTTTATCATCAATATTCTTTGATTCGCCATATTATCTTTACCCAACTGCTGTTCAAGTTTATTGAGTGTTATCTCAAGAGGACCTATATTGTTATCTTCGACATACTTGTCTGCTAGACATACTATTTTTTCTTCTAAAGTTGATGGCAAATAGTCCTTCTCAGGCAACCCTAATTTAATGCTTTCTTCCCTACTAATTCCTCCACCAACATGCTTTTCTACAATTTGGCATATCGTTTCTTCATATCCTTTTTTACGTAAGATTTCTCCACCTAAATATCCATGTCTTACAGAATGTTCCAATGTTCTTCCCACATCATGAAGTATGGCTCCCTTTAGAACTGCCTTTTCATCTACTTTATAGCCCTTCTTTTTTAGGTACTCTACAATTTTATGTGCAATCTTCGTAACTAATATGCTATGTTTTATCAAATATTCGTTACATCCAAACTCCATTAATTCCTTTATCATATCATTACTAATTATTGTTTCTTCTCCAACTCCTCTTCTATTTGATTTATTTTCCATCTTAATGCCTCTTTAAATTCCTCGTCTTTTATAAGATTTAAAGTCTTTCCACATACTGGGCATTTAAATAAATTCTCCATGGCCTCAATAAAGGTCATTTTCTGGCACGTAGCTGTTCCACAATGATAAAACTCATTATTCTCTTCATACTCAAGTCTTTGCTTTAGTTTTTCTAGTATTTTTCTTTTTTGACTTTCTATAAAACTTTCTGTTTGATCCCTGCGTGCTTGCCATCTGTAAACAAACCATCCTTTTTTAGGGTCTCTAACTCTAACTCCAGAAATTAATGAATGCCCAAAAAGGTCATATAAAACTCGTCTAACAATGTTTATTTTTAATCCTGTAGCACTAGCTATTTCCTCATCAGTTGCATTCTCATTATTTAATAATGCTCTTGCTACTCTAATGTACTCTTCTCCACCAAGCAAACTAGCTGCTTTTACAAATGAATCCTCATATTCTACTTTCAATTACCCTCTTCCCCCTTTCCATTGGCACTATTTTTAACTTTGCATTACTAAATTTTAAACTTAACTCTTTTCCTTCATAGAATCTGTCTAAGAAAAGCGCGAGTGCAGCAACTTCTGAATGTGGTTGCGTAGTTATTGATATATTATAATCACTTAAATAGTAAAGTTCTTTAGGAACCTTTTCGGCTCCTACCACGACTAATTTTTTTTCTTTCCTTAATCTTATTTCGTTTATCCTGTCTTCTACTGGGATGCCATACATTGTTAAATGAATTATTATACCTTCTTTCTTTTTCCAATCTAAGATAAATTTTTTCCAATTATTCTCAATTATTTCGCATATAAAGGGTCCTCCCCAAACTTTTGTTACTTCATCAATCTTAGACTTTATTTCTTTTTCCGCATTAACAATATATATGCCTCTTGCACCAAATGCACGAGCAACCAGTCCAACATGCGTTGTGATTCTTTTATCCCTGTCTATTCGATGTCCGATCCTTAGCACAAAAATTTCTTCTTGCATATTCAAGCTGGTTTTCAAAGCGTCTTAAAATTGTTTTTCCTCCTTTAACTTTTAACTTTAATTGATCTTCCAGTTTTTCAACTTTAACTTCGCAAACCTTCTTCAGGGAATCAATTTCATTTGAAATTTTGGGCAATATCTTAAAATCTAAGAAATATGTCTTTTCTTCTTCCATAAGTTTTTTTCTTATTTTTTCTAATAGTATATTTACTCCATTTCCTGTTTTTGCAGAAACAAAATAATACTCTATTTCTTTATTATCAAATACTTTTTTTATGCTTTCGACTTTTTCTTCAGATATAAGATCTAGTTTGTTAAAAACAATAACGATATTTAATGGGTCTATCTCTAGATCTAATAATATATTATATGAGGTATCAAATTTCATCTGTATTTCTTCTATAGCTTCACTTGCGTCAATTACAAGTAGTATAAGGTCTGCAAACTTTAATTCCTCTAGTGTTGACTTAAATGCCTCTATCATATATGGTGGTATTTTTCTAATAAATCCTACAGTATCAGAAATGAGTATATTTTTTTCATTTAAAATTTTTCTAGTAGTTGTTC
The DNA here is from genome assembly GCA_038895635.1 of Candidatus Pacearchaeota archaeon. GTDB lineage: Archaea > Nanobdellota > Nanobdellia > Pacearchaeales > GW2011-AR1 > JACPLR01. The sequence goes on from JAWAMY010000050.1 coordinate 3,689, forward strand.
TCAAGGTTGAAAATATCTGATCTGACACATATAACGTTTCTCCTGTAAGATAATTAAATAACGAAGTTTTTCCAGCACCCGTATATCCTGCTAAAGAAATCATTAATAATCCTTTTTCTTCTCTTCCTTTACGCTGGATCGTTCTTTGGCGTTTTATATCTTCTAATTTTTTATTTAAAAAATTTATTTCTCTTTTAATTTGGTTTACATAAACGTCCACTTCATACTCTCCTAGTCCATAGAAGCCAGGTTGTTCTCCCATTTTCTCTAGTCTTACTTTTTCTCTAGCTCTCATAAGCTCATATTTCAATTCTGCTAACTTTATTTGTAATTTTGCCTCTAATGTTGAAGCTCTTTTGCTGAATATTTGTAAAATTAATTTTTCCCTATCTATAACCTCTTTTTTAAGAACTTTTGCAAGATTATATGCTTGGGATGTTTTTAAAGATTCATCAAAGATTATTTTATCAACTTTCTCATTCTTAATCATATTCAATAGTTCATTTAATTTACCTGCACCTAATCCATATTTTGACCTAAGCAGATATTTTTGTGTAATAATTCCAACTATTTCATATCCTGCAGTGTTAGCTAAGGCTACTGCCTCTTTAATACAATACGGGTCAGGGTATGTTACTAGAACTGCTCTTTCCATAGAAAATTGTACCTTTAAATTTAGTACTTTTCGACTTTTGTAAATAAATTTATCTTTAGTGCTCTCTCTATCTTTTTTCCTAAAAGAATACTAGGTTTCAACTTACCTGTCTCAATCAATTTTATAACTGATACTTTCTCATTTATCTTTTTTGCTAATGCGTCTTGTGAGAGTCCCATCTTTTCTCTAGCCTGTTTTATTAAGGTAGCAAAATCTTGAACTATTTCTATTTCATCTTCTTCCATGGATCTTCTAATTACAG
>JAWAMY010000051.1:0-4602 GCA_038895635.1 Candidatus Pacearchaeota archaeon
TTTGTAAGAAAAACATGTGATTTTAATGGATTATCAAGTGATTGTGGATTTCCAAGTATTTCAGGATGTAATTGTAAAAATAATTTATGTCACAGTTTTTTCATCTTAATTAATTAATCACTATTTCAAAAAGAGATTTATGATTTATCACATATACGAATGTAATTTAATTTTTTAACTTATACTTATCTTTAAATATAATCTGACATTAGAGAAAAAAGGATAGTGGGATATACTTACTTAACTTATCAAGATATCCTTCTACTATGAAATTAAGATTAATATTTAAGAGCACCAATAATAAAAAATCTCACAAAAAATATAAGAAATTACATCTCTTCCATTACCTCAATCCCAAGTAAAAAAAGGCACTTCTTAATTGTTTTTCTAAAAGCCATAACAAGACGAAGTCTGAATTGTTCATTTATGTCATTAATTACAGGACAAGAATGATAGAACTCATTAAAAGACTTTGCCAATTGGAATGAGTAATTTGCAATTATTGAAGGAGAAAAAGATTTTGAAGCCTTTTCTACAACTTCAGGAAATAAAGATAACTGTTTAATAAGATGTATCTCTGAAGAGGATAATTCTGGAATAATAAATTTTGAGAATTTTCCGTTAAATTTTCTTAGTATAGAGGATGCACGAGCATAACTATATTGTAAGTACGGACCAGAATCTCCTTCAAAATTAAGAGAATGGTTCCAATCAAAGATAATATTCTTATCATTATCATTTCTCAACATGGAGTATTTAATTGCAGCAATAGCTATTTTTTTGGGGTCTCCTTTAGAATTTCTTTTCTCAACTTCTTTTTTTGCTCTTGAAAAGGCTTCATTAAAAAAATCTTCAAGTAAAACAAGTTCACCTTTTCTCGTCGACATTTTTTTTGCTCCTTCTGATGTAGAAATAAGAACATAAGAATAATGAACAACAATAGGAATTGGAACTTTAAGAAGTTTCAAAGCTTCGGAAATTTGTTCGAAATATAATTTTTGATCTTCTCCAAGGACAATTATATTCTTTCCTTTTTTTGATTTTTCAATAGTATATGCTAAATCTCTTAATCCATAAAGTCCAGTTCCATTGCTTCTAGTAAGCACAAAATATGGTGATTTCATTTTTTGAGCTACAGGAGTTCCAGATTGATTTAAAACTAGTCTGCCTTCTTCATCTTGAAAGACTTTACCTGTTTTTTTCAGTTTATCTAAAACCAAATTTGATAATTTACCAATGTATTTCGATTCAAAATCAAAATAATCAAATTTAATATCAAATTTCTCAAATATCTTTTTCTGACCTTCAACACATATAGAAACTATTTTTTGAAATTTTTTCTTTACTTCTTTATCACCTGATTCAAATTTTTCGAGTAATTCAAAAACTTTCTTCTCAAGAGCCGGCGACTTTGAGACTTTTTCTGAAGCAGAAACATATCTGTCCAACATATCTTCAAAACTGCTGTTTTCATCGAATTCAAGAGCGAGTATTGCAACTTGCTTACTTACATCATTAACATAATAATGAGTCTCAACTTTATTTCCCCTAAATTTAAGAATTCTTGCAATTGAATCTCCAATTATTGAATTTCTTGCCCTACCAACATGAGGAGAAGCATTTGGATTAACACTTGTATGTTCTAAAACTATCTTTTCTTTTTCATGAGAGATACCATATTCGTCAAGAACAGATTTCGACAAAACTTCCTTAGCTAAAAGTTTTTTGTCTATAAAAAAATTAATATATGGGCCTTTTTGTTCAACTCTGATAATTTCCTTTGGCAATTTAGAAGATAAAGTTCTCATTAACTCATAAGCGACTTCTACTGGGGGTTTTGAGTAAATCTTAGAAAGAAAGAAACAGGGCATTGAATAATCTCCAAAAATCTCTTGAGGAGGAATCTCAATAAAATTTTTAATTTCCTCTTTAGGATAATTGATGCTTTTAGATATAAATTCTATAACTCTATCTTTCATTTACTCTTAAAACAAACAAAATTAATAAATCTATCTTAAATAGAAAAAACTTAACCTACTTTTGTTCCACAATTACCACAAAAAGAATCTTCACAATTCACAATATTATAACATTTTGTACAAATTAGAGATTTTGGTTTTTCCTCTATCTTTGTTCCACAGCTAGGACAAAACTTTAAACTTGGATCTAACTCTCTCTTACAATTTTGATTTGGACAAATCTTTGGTTCTTTTCTTTCGATAACCGCTTTATAACCCGGTTTATTTGAAACAAGTCTAGAAAATGCATCCTGAATAGCAGATTCCTCCTGATACTTTCTTAAATCTAAACAACTACCCATAACTTACCTCTTTTAACTTATTAATATATAAAACAATTATTTTTAGAAACCACTATTTTTAAACTTTATTAGAGTAAAGAATAGCTTGCCAGTGCTAAATTAGAAACAGAAATAAAAATATTTTTAAACATTAGCATAAAAAGAAGATTATGAAACTTTCAAGAAGAGAATTCATTAAAGAAGGAATAGGAGCTATATCATTAAGTCAAATACTTGGATTTAATGGATGTGAATCTAGCTATATTAATCAAGAAAAATACATAGGGTTTTATGTTGATGACCTAATAAGAAGTGTAGAAATTAATGTATATTATCCAAAACTAGAAGAACCAATGAACGTATTAATATTCTCACACGGATATTCATTTAATCCTTCACACTATCGAAAGATGATTAAGAAGTTTGCAGAGGAATGGTATATTGTTGTCGCTCCAAATCATAATGACTTGATAAAAATAATTGATTTCTTTCCATTTATTAGTATTGATCTAAATAGAATAGACAATATAGTTAGTAGTATAAAAGATAATCTAAGAGAAATAGGGTATATTCTGGATACAGAAGAATGTCTTGAACTATTTTTTAGAGAAGGATTTGAAGGAACAGTAGATGATATTCGAATCAATGAAATTTACAACAGAGGATTTAATTATAGAAGTAAAGAAACAAAGCTGGCATTTGATCTAATAAAAGAATTAAATGAGAGTAGAGAATCAAATTTATATAAAAAAGTTAAAGATGGAACAGGAGTGTTTGCTCATTCTTTTGGAGGAAATATTTTGTTAAACAACACAATAGAAAAAGATAATGAAAATTACTTTGAGTGTAATGCAGGTTTCTTTATGTCTTCTGTAAGTGGATTAAGCGAAGTTGAAAAAATTAACTATCCCACAAGATGGATTACAGGCACTATTGATAAAAACGTATTTAAAGAAAGTTCTTACAACTCATTTAAAAGAGTAAGGGAAAGAAGTTCATTTTTAATGTTAAAAGAAGTCGGCCATATGACCTTTTGTGAGGAGGTTTGTAAATTTTACAATTTCATCAAAGTTTTAATAGATTTATTTAGTGGAGTTAGTATAGGTAATAAAAAATACGAAAAGAAGGGAATAATTGAAGAAATAATTTGGGATTTAACTAATGAGAACAATTTTATAGCAACGAGAAATCATGAAGAAAAACAAAGAGTTATAGTTAATTCTGGAATTAGTTTTTTTAATAAAGAAATAAAAGGTATAGGGAATGAAGATAATTTTATTTATGGAGATGAAGAGTATATATCTATGTATGAAAAAAATTACTAGAGTATAAATAAATTTAAAAAAGAAAAATAAATAAGAAGGATATAAAGAGGTAAAATGAAGAGGGATTATTCAAGTTTAAAGATGGCTGTTATTGCGGGAGCTTCAGAAGCATTAAAACAAAGAAGTAAAAATGCTAAAATTACCGATGAACAAATAATAAGGGATATAACAGCTAGAATTGACGAGATTGTTGAAAAAATAGATAATTAAGTTACTCGTAATTATTAGTAATTAATTGCTTTAGATTATCTTTATGTTTTGATTGGCAAAGATTACAAACATAAACAAATTTATTCTTAGTATCTTTACTAGATTTAACAATAGTGCCATTTAGTTTACCCATAAAAGTTTCTTTAATCTCCTCTTTACATAGGATACATTTATGCGACATTCTAAATAATTAATCTAGTGCGGGAGGTAGGATTCGAACCTACGAAGGCACTAAGCCACAGGATTACTTAAAAATTTTCTTAAGTCCTGCCCATTTGACCACTCTGGAACTCCCGCATAAAAATTACTCGTCAAAAGAACTTATAAATTTTGTGAAAGAATAAATAAAAAATATTAAATTGAAAGGTTTATTAATAATATTTAATTAAAACATATATGCTTCAGGAAACTCTAAAATTAATTAGCAATTTCATAATTGAGGTACAATTAACAATACCTGAAGAATACAGAATATATTTCTTAGCACTGATAATAATGATTTTAATATTCGCTTATGCAGTAGCAGTGTGGAAGTTCTATAAGTCCTTGGGTAAAAGAGATTTGTTTGAACTAAATCTAATGAGTTATAGTTATTCTAACAATCCTTTCTTAAATAGTGTGTGGAAAATAATTTTGTTTATAATTGAGTATATAGTAATCTTACCGGGAATAATATTCTTATGGTTTGTATTCATGTCAATTATTTTATTACTCCTTTCACAAGAGTTTGAAACAGATATGATTCTATTAATATCTGCATGCATTATA
>JAWAMY010000052.1:0-4597 GCA_038895635.1 Candidatus Pacearchaeota archaeon
ATATCGCGAGGGAGAATAAATGAATATTTCAATTCTTCTCTGCCTGTAAATCTTTCTGATGGAATATAGTTCCAATTTATATTAACAACCATCTTTCTTCCCCAGCCAAAATTATTACCAAAGGCCCTTATATTGTTGCAGATCATTATTTGATTTTTATTTCGAGAAAGATCGAAGTATAAAGTACCATAACATCTATCCATAGTTAATTTCCCAGTAGATTGGACTGTCTTTTTAGGATCAAACTTTAGCACTAAAAAGCCCCATTCCGCTGGATGTCCAAATTTCTTTATTAAACTATCAACATCTCTTGGGCAAGTCCCATTGCAATCTTTAGTAATTTGTTTCTTTTGGCCGCTTGGATGCTCCAAACCAACATTTATTTTATTAAATCTCCCTGTAAATGATGTGAAAAATACAGATACTTCTTTTGTAGAAGGATCAACATACCAGACTAATGCAGGATATTCTTCTGCACCAACTGTTGCTTCTGATTTTGCATTTGGATAATAAGGAAGATGAATTGCATATCTATGAGATTTATCAGTTCCTGTGCTTTTAATTTTTAAGTCAGGAGCTTCAATACTTGTAAATTCTACTGAGAAGTAACCTTGATTATATGGATAATCTTTATCTTGATAGTCATAAGTATCTACATAAAACTCTACAGTGTGAGTCCCATTAACATCTGATAAAACTACATCAATACTTGGAGATAAATATTGCATAGAGGATGTCGAAGGAGTTCCTTTAATATTTTGATCTACTAAAACATACACATTTTTCACCTTAGCTTCTAGATTAAATTTAAGGCTTAATCTAACATTATTTTGTTCAAAATTTTTGCCAACAAAAATAAATTGATCTACTTTATAATCTTTAAGCCCTCCGCCTAATCTTCTAACTTCTTGGGTCCTTATTTGAGGTATTATTTCAAGTTTTGGTTTTGGTTTTCCTTTTTCAATTAAAACAACTTTTTTAGCTATACCTTGTGAAAATCTTACTAAAACTATATTCCCTTCTTGTAACACTTCATTTGGCTTTAGGCTACTTCCTTTTGTATTTTCAAATTTAGTTTTTTGATTAAATTTAATAATAGGACCATTAACAAGCTTAAAATAATTTTCTCCTACATTTTCTATTTCACCATCCCTATAGTTTTCATCAGGAGATAGAACTAATTTAAATTGCTTTATAGAGATATCGCTTCCTATCACTTTTATTGATCTACTTTCTTCAAATTTTGCTGGTAAACTTTGAAATTCAAATAAATCATCAGGCAAAGCAGCCCAAGCCATTCTCAAAAATTCTTGACTATATGAGGAAGTTCCAAATGGTATTAATGATTCCTGAAGAGGTATAGAAACATTCAACATTCTCCATTCTTTTGATTTTGGATTATTTGGCTCTTCAAATACTACACCTAAAGAAAAATTAACATCTTTTTCACCATAAGATATTGCTTTAAGAAAACCTTTCCCTGATATTATAACATTATCAACATTAGAAATATATCTATCAATTAAAAGATAAGAGCCTTTATAAGTTTGGGCAATAACTATTGAACCCATCAAAAGGATTGCAGATAATGATAAAATATAAATTAATTTTTTCATTTACTTAATTTTTTAATTTTAATAACGACCTTTTAATATTTAATAAATTTTAAAAAAATTTACTAGGTCAATATCTGTTCCTGTAAAATTTTGATAATATTTTTTATTGGTTTTTAGTATTTTATCCACAACTGTACTATTTTTAATATAACAAAATAATTAACTAATTTAAAACCTATTTCTCTTTAATATCTATACCTAATTCATCTAATTGTGCCTTATCTACCTCGGATGGAATTTCCATCATTGGGTCTCTGCCTTCCCCTGTTTTAGGAAATGCTATAACTTCTCTTATTGAAGGTTCATTTAATAAAATTGTTAAAATTCTATCTATTCCTAAAGCAATTCCTCCATGAGGAGGAACACCATATTTAAAAGCTTCGATTAAGTGTCCAAATTTCTCCAAAACTTCTTCTTTTTTGTTACCCATTGTTTCAAAAACTTTTATCAAAACCTCAGGATCATGAGTTCTTATACTTCCTCCTCCAATTTCAAACCCATTTAAAACTACATCATATTGCTCACTTAATAATTCTTCTGGCTTATTTTCCAAATATTCTATCAATACAGACCGCTCTTTGCTTCCTGATCTTGTTTTTGGTTGTGTAAAAGGATGGTGCATCGCATCCCATCTATTTTCTGTTTCTTTCCATTCAAACATAGGAAAGTCAATAATAAAAGCAAATGCTAATTCGTGATGGTTATTTTTATTTTCTCGCAAGTCAGGTTTATCGGAGTTATATTTTTGCATAACTTCTTCATAAGTTAAATGCGGGAAAGGAATTTCTTTTATTTTCTTTTCAGGAAATATGGTTTTTACAAGCTCAATTAAAAGTTCTTCAACTAAAGTTAAAATATCTTCTTTTTCAATAAAGCTCATCTCGATATCTACTTGTGTAAATTCAGGTTGTCTATCTCCTCTTGGATCTTCATCCCTAAAGCATCTTGCAATTTGGAAATATTTTTCTATGCCTGCAACCATTAAAAGTTGTTTATATTGCTGAGGAGATTGAGGTAAAGCATAAAATTTTCCTTTATATATTCTTGATGGAACTAAATAATCTCGTGCTCCCTCAGGTGTTGATTTTGTTAGAATTGGAGTCTCTACCTCAATAAACCCTTTGTTAATCAAAAAGTTTCTTATGAAATTAATAGCTTTGCTTCTTATCATTAGATTTCTCTGCATTCTTTTTCTTCTTAAATCAATGTAACGATATTTCAATCTTCTTTCTTCATTTATTTCGTAGCCATCAGTATCGATGGGAATAGGCAAAGTTTCTGCTTTATTTAATATTTCGATTTTTTCAACTAATATTTCAATTTCTCCAGTTTCGATATTTGGATTGACAAACTTTGGATCCCTTTCTTTTACGATTCCTTCTACCTTAATTACATATTCAGGTCTAAGCTCCTTTGCTAATTCAAAGTATTCTGAATTAGAGTCGATTACGCATTGAATTAATCCACTTCTATCCCTTAAATCAAAAAAAATTATTTTCCCGTGTTCTCTTAGCGAGTTTACCCATCCAAATAACTCTATCTTTTCTCCTATCTTATTTTTTGAATCCAAAACTTCGAATTTTTTCATTTAAAGTATAATTATAATATAACTTTGTTTTATAATGGAGGAGCAAAAAGGACCTAAGCTTATAGAAGTAAACTGTGGAGAATTTAAAATAAGGGTTTTCTATATAAAAGGCTTAAAACCTGAAACAGAAGTTATTCAAGAAATAATTGAAGAATTAAAAAAGCTAGGAGAAAAAGAGATAGATGACTCAATTTTCATATTTAAGAAGATTGAAGAAAAGGAAAGAAAGAAATATTATGAGTGTAATATTGTAATTAGAAGGCAAATTAGATATACTTTCACATTGGAATATGATTTAGAATCTAAAAAGTTGCTTGAAAAAACATATAAAAAAATAGAAGAATAATGCGGGGTGGTGTAAGGGTAGCACACGAGGCTCTGGACCTCGTAGTCCTGGTTCGAATCCAGGCCCCGCAGATAAAGGGCTGGTAGCTCAGCGGAAGAGCGCTCGCTTCGCAGGCGAGAGGTCAGGGGTTCAAATCCCCTCCAGTCCAAATTTTAATTTCTTTAAATTTTACCTATTTTATAATTAATGTACCTTGAAGGTCTGTCCTCCAATATTTTATATTTAATTTATTTAAAATATTAACCACTTCTTTATGAGGGTGGCCATATTTATTTTTGCCAACTTGAATAATTGCAAAAGAATTAGCAAAGAGTCTCAAAAAATTTTCCGAAGATGAGTATTTTGAGCCATGATGGGGTATTAAAATAAAATCACTTTTTAAAAATTCCTTATATTTATTAAACAAATATTCTTCAACCTTTTTATCTATATCTCCAGTTAGTAAAAAACTCTTATTATTCTTAAAAACTTTCAAAACTAATGAATTTTGGTTTTCTGTCTTAAATAATTTAGGTGCCGGATTTAATACATAGATCTTTTCATAATTTGTTTCTATCAAATCTTCTTCATCTAAAGTCAATAGGGGTATTTTACTTTCTTTGACTTTCTCGATAAAGGTTAAATAACCACTTTCTTCACTTTTTACTGGTGAAATTAAAATAATTCCAATTTTATATCTTTTTAAAATATCAAAAATGCCGCCATAATGATCTTTATCAGGATGAGAAATTATAATAACTTCTATTGTTTTATCATAAAAAGGCATTAATTTTTTCAACTCATTTAATGTTTTATAACCATAAGGGCCTACATCATACAAAACTTGTAATTTAGGATTATTTATCAAAACACTGCTTCCCTGCCCTATATCTAAAAATGCAATATAGCTTTCTTCTTTCAACAAATTAAAAATAAAAATTAATAGGAACATGTTAACCAAGCTTAAAATTAAAATCAATCTCATTTTTATTTAATTTATAAATCCAAAGAAAAAGAATTAAATAAATAAAAATCAAAGCACCTAAAGGAAGATATATATAAATTTTA
>JAWAMY010000053.1:0-4426 GCA_038895635.1 Candidatus Pacearchaeota archaeon
TTTCAATTATGTAGAATCCTACAGCAATCTGTAAATAATATGGAGGTATTATTTTTGTTATTTGAAATATCTCAAGTATATTCCTTAAATCAAATCCTACACCCAAACCTCCTCCTTCCTGAAAAACCTTAAATAAAAAGTCAAGTCTTGATAATATAAAAGTAATCATTGCTGACAATCCGATTACAGTTCCTGCTAATAAAGGAGCTAAGAAAACCATATTGCTTTTCATATCACTAACTACTTCTGCAAGTAAATCGTTCATTCTTTGAGTTACCTTATTGATATTTTTAATATATTCTGAGATGCTCATCAAACTCTCAGCAGCAATATTTAATCCTTTTTTAACAGACTCTAACAAAATCCTCATACTCGTAGCAATTATTGGCGATGGAAAGAATAGAATAGCGCCTCTATGGCTATCAAAGATAGCTCCTTCAAGTGGAAAACCTGCTTGATGAAGATTTAAACTAACCCTTCTAAAAAAGTTTTCTGTTTTTAAGCCTTTATTTGATTCTGCTACTTTTAAAAAAGCAATCTCGGCAGGAGTTCCATCTCCAAGCCTGTTTCCTAATTGAAATAAACTATTAGTGAACTCGAGTTCAAGTTGTTTTGTATCTTCTCTTGCTTTAATTAGTCTTTTAGTTTTTAGATTAAAAGAGATAATAAAAAACATCGAAACTGAAAGCGGAATTAACAAACTTAGTAATAAGGCCACCAAACCAAATGGACCAACATAACCAAAACGTTTTGCATTATCTAACTGATTAAGAGTAGTAATTGTCTTTCCATCTTGGAGCTCTCTAAAATCAAACAAAAAAGTATCTTTAAAAAGATTGATTCCAAAAACACCCAGATTATAATCTGGTTGTAAATTTAAAGTCTCAAGAAAAAAAGGTATTTGGAATAAGAATGGTAGAAGGCCAATCAAAAGAATAGGAAAACATATTAATCCTGCAATAATATATGGCCTTTTACTTTTATATAAAGGATAATCCGGATTTTTTTCGAGTATTTCGCTTTGCCCATATCCTCCAGGCCTTTTAAGAAGAATTTGCGTTGTGAGATAAAAAACAAAAAACGGAATAACTAAATTAAAGATTATAAAAACATGATACCATTTCAGGATATCTCCGAGCAAAGCAGAAGCTAAAGGAACTAACGCAATGGCTAAGGTTGGAAGAACAATACCTAACATATAGAGGTTAGTTAAAGGACTTCTTATTTCACGAGAGAATACCAGCATCTTTTCATAAACTCCGTCAAGAATAACTTGTAAGGATTTCTCAAGTATTGCAATTCTTCTTGCTTCAGAGGGTTCATAAAGACTACTTTCAATTAAATGAAATGACTCTACAAATTCGACTGCATCATCTTGCCAAATTTTAAGATACTCATCTAAACTTTCTTTAATCGTAGAATATTTTCCAGTCTCAACATCCCAAAATATTTTCTTTAAATCAAGACTTAAAGGAGGATCAAGATGTTTTGCAGCAAAAGCAATAGCTCTTTCAAGATTAGATGTATGTTTCATATATATAACTACATATAAGATACAAGGGACCATCTGAGAACTAGCTTTCAATTTCCATAATTTAGCCATTCTTGATGGATAAGAGAAAGTGTAATACCCTACAAATAAAGAGAAAAGAAACACTAAAAACAAAAAAAGTCCAGCGGGACCAAACAAATACTCGTCAATACCCTTACCAGAAATAACATAAAATGCAAAAAATAGGAGCAATCCAATTAATAGAACAAGAAAAACAGAAGAGATAGAAAAGCTTGCTACTTCTTCAGGAGATAGATCTATATGAGCAGTATCAATATCTTTCTGTAACTTTTTCCTATCCTTCTCAGCTAATTTAATCTTAAAAGAAAAAATCTTAGCCAATCTCTCGTAATTTGAAAGAGAAGGAATCATCTCTTTCTTAAATTGAATATATTCCTTACTCACATCTTTAAAGTCTTCATTATACTCATTGGAGAGTCCTTTAATTTTGAGATTATACCTTTTCATTAATTCATTAATATCCGCCATTCATCCCTCTTTTTTCAAGTAAAGAATGAAGAATTAATAAACTTATTGAGAGAGAGAAAAATAATAGAAATAAATATAAACCCTAATATTCAAACGATAAAATGTCAAAGGAAAAATTTTTAGAAGAGATACTTGATAATGGAGAGATATCCTCATTTTCTAAAGAGTGGATAAGTAATAGTAGAGCGAGTTAATCAGAAATAAAGGAAAGATATGAATTATTGATTAAAATAGGAATCAACAAGGAGAAAATAAATTCAAACGCATATCTTTTAGGATTCAGTTCAAAAAATATAGAAGAAAGTTATTCAACCCTTATTAACCTTGGATTTACAAATGAAACAATTGTCTCAAACCCAAAAATACTTGCTAGTAATCCAGAAAACATAAAAGAAAATTTTAGATTTCTAAAAGAAATAGGCCTAAATAATAAAAAGATTGTCTCGCGAATTAGTTTACTAGGATATAATTCTGAAGCAATTAGGGAGAACTATAATTCTCTAACAAAAATGGGAATAAAAAAAGAGAAGATTGTTTCTCAACCACAGTTGTTAACTCGTAGCAAAGAGAGCATGGAGAAAAATTTTCAATATCTTCTATCATTAGGTTTAACAAAAAAGAAGATAATTGAAAACCCATCCTTACTCGGAATGAGAAATAATACAATAAAAACAAAATATGAAGAATTAAAAAGACTTGGAATAAAGAGTAAAAAAATTTTAGATAGACCAGAAATACTAGGAAGTAGTATTGAAACAATTCAAGAAAATTACAACTTTTTAATTAATCTAGGCATAAAAAAGGAGAAAATAATAAATAAGCCTCAATTACTAACTTACTCTTCTGAAAGAATAAGAAAAAACATGGAATATCTTTTATCTCTTGGAATAAAAAAGGAGAAGATTGTTTCTCATAATATGATTTTGTTAAATTCTCCAACAACAATTAAAAAGAATTATAGAGACCATATTTGCTTATTAAGAGAAAGCCTAGAAGATAGAATCTCAGGAAGAGGACTTTTATTAAAGAATCCTCAATTATTAGAAATACCTCATAAGACCATAAAGGAGAACGTCCAATATCTCTATTACTTAGGAATAGATTATTATAATGGTCTTTTATTAGGAACAACTACCCAATTAAAGAGAAAGAAAATAGCAACAATAATAAAAGAAGCTAAATCAATTTACCCGTATCAAGAAAGAAATAAATTAATTAAAGCAGTTTATTCTTTTATAAAAGATAATCCAGAATATCTTATAAAATCAATTAACACAATATATAAAGAAAAAATAAAGATTAGAGATAAACTGTCTCATTATGTCAAATAGCATAATAAAATAAATATAAAGCAAATCAATTTTAAAATTTCTGTGCTTCTTCTTCTATTCTTTTAACCCATAATGGAAAAACCCTATCAGACAATGGAACTCCTATTTCTTGAGTCACTTTGTCACAGATATCATAAAAGATATTATTCGCAATTAAACAGAATTTACCCTCTAGTAATTCTGGCTTATTTAATCTATCTGCAATTTCAACGATATACTGCTTAACCTTACCACGTAATAGAATATTATCATAAACATTATCCCATTCACCAACCCATCCCTTAACTTGAGATGCTATTTGTTTAATAATTTCAGAATCTCCATTTATTAATTCAGGAGTTGGTTCTAATTCATCTTTTTCAACATTATAAGTTAATAAATCTACAAAGCCCTTCTCTTCCATAGGATCTTTTACCCAGTGTTTTCGGACTTCAGAAAGTTGAATCAATCTTCTTACTGAATGCAAACCGTCAGGAGTCTTAACTGGATTAGCCACAGCAATTAAATCAGTAGCCTTAAAACTTGTAATTGGCACATTTAAATCATTAACAACTCTATCAAAAACGCTATAGGGAGAGCTACCATGAATAGTTCCTGCAACAACATTTGCTAAAGCTCCAACTCTCATAGCCTCATATAAAGCTCTTGCTTCGCTGCTTCTTATTTCGCCAACAATTAAAGAGCTATCTCCTAATCTTAAACTCGCTCTTATTCCTTCTTCAGCTGACAATTCATTTGAAGTCTCAATTAAAGAAGAACGAACTTTCATAGAGAGAATATCATACCCAATCTTCCTAAAATAATCGACTGGCAATTCTGGAGTATCTTCTATAGTAATTATCCTATATTTTGGCTTTATCTCTAATATCAAACTACCTAGCAAGCTACTTTTTCCACTACTTCTAGTTCCAGCTATAAGTATAGTGCGACTTCCATCAATCAAAAAACTCAATAATCCTGCAGAAAAACTATTAAGCATCTTATTCTTAATAAATAAAGGCAATGTCCATGGATAATCTCTATGTCTTCTAAAAGCATAAGATATTCCATTTAA
>JAWAMY010000054.1:0-4369 GCA_038895635.1 Candidatus Pacearchaeota archaeon
AATGGCTAACAATAAAACATAATGTTCTTTTATTTGCAAAATTAGGAAAATTTTCTTTTACAGCTATTACAGGAATCTTTAAATTTAGATCAATTAGGAATTCACCGGTAACTCCGCTACCTCCTATTCCACAAACGACAACATTATTATAGTCATTTAAATTAACCTCTACATCTTTTCCTAGCTTACTAGCTTTAAGCATATCTTCATTGAAAATAGATAAATTTTCTATCATCTCTTTTTTAGTTTAATCTTCAAGTATTATATAATATAAAAACCTTTACTCTTAGTTATTTACTTCTTAGAAATTAGTTATTGGTTGTTTATCTTAGAAGTTTTTAATACTATTTATTTTTAGTTGTTGGCTTTATTGGTTTAAAGTCTTTCCAAGCCATTTCAAACATTTGATTGAGAGCATTTGCAAAGAAAGGAGTACTTATCCAAACTCCTACATCATAACTAGGATGAACTGATTTATCATCAAGTAACATAAATACTAAGTGTTGATTATCTACAATTGAAAATCTTGAATTCATATCCTTTGATGATTTAACTTCAGCGACCTTTAATAATTCTTTTGCAACATGTTCATTGGATTCATCAATAGGTGCGGCAATTCTCACTTTAACTCCTCTTTTCTTAGCCCTCTCTAAAGAGGGCATTAATGCTTCAAGTTTTCTATTAAGTCCATCTGCTGTGGTTACAATTGTAACACTTTTTTCAGCATTGTTTATTAACATATCTAAGTGATTATAAATATTATTTCTTCCTCTCAAACTTCCAGATAAATCTGTTGGCTCAACAAACTTTACTCCTTGTGTAAATATTGTATTAAGCTCCTTTAGTACATCTTCACTTTTTAATTCTTCAAGTCTTTTTGTTTTCTCTTTTGCTTCAATCATTAAATTCCTTTTTACTCTTTCAATAACTTCTTCTGGTTTTAAAGCAACAAACTTTATTGGTTTTCCTAGCTTCATTACAATAAATCCTTTCTTTTCGAGACTTTCAAGAATGTCATAAGTTCTACTTCTTGGAACATCAGAAATATTACTTAATTCTCCAGCAGTTGAAACTCCTCTTGATAAAAGAGATGTCCAAACTTTTACTTCATATAGATTTAAATCGAATATCTTTCTCAGCCTGCTTAAAAACTCCTCTTTGACAATCATGTATGAGTATTCATCAATTTTACTTAACTAAATCAATAATATTCTATATTTAAATCTTTTCTTTAATGTCGATGTTTTTAGTAATTAACATTCTTCACCTCTTACTAAGAGTTAATAGTTACAAATCATACTTTTCTAAAAAATATTTTAAAGAATATTTTTTTAATCTCCACTTCTCCTTTTGAAAATCCAAAGAAATTCATCTCTTTATTTGAAAGAGTTATTCTTACTGAATTAGTTCGATTCTTAATTCGCTTTTTTTCGTTTTCTAGAAGTTTAATATACTTCTCATCTCCTACGATTATTAATTCAATCTTTTCTTTTTTAGTCAACCCGTTTTTCTTTCTCATATCTTGAATAAACCTAGACAAATTTCTTGCATATCCTTCTGCTTCTAATTCTTCAGTTATATTAGTGTCAAACTCAACTTTAACTTCATCAGATTTTTTTGTAAAAATCTTTTTGACTTGAAGTTGTTGCATGATTAATTCTTTAATTTCATTAGGCAAGTCTTTTCTAGTGTATATTGTAGCTGAAGCTAATGGCCATTTTAATCCTATCTTTATTTTATCTCTCTCTGAACGACCAAGTTCAATTATTTTGATTGCTTCGCTAAAGTCAGATTCTAGTTCCTCATTTATCTGGTCTTCTTTAAATTCTGGAAATTTGCTTAAATGAACACTTTCCTCTTTCACTATTTTACTTGCTCTTAATTCTTGCCAAATTTTTTCACATATAAATGGAGTTATTGGAGAAAGTAGTTTTATTAAAGAAATTCTTATCTCATTTAATATTTTATAGCATTCTTCACTTCTATCTCTTATTATTTTAATGTAAGTTTTGCTTAAGTCATTAATCACAAAATCTTCTATTCTTTGAACTACTTCAGTTAAATAATAAGTATCATAATTATTCTTTACATCTTTAATCATAGAATGATACCGAGATAATATCCATAAATCCTCAAATTCTCTCTTATTTCTTCCTCTATCAATCTGATTTACGAAGTTATTAATATTGATGAATACTCTCATAAAATTACCTATTTCCTTAAATTCTTCTTCATCAAAAGAGAAATCCTCTCCTTTAGAAATCTTAGCAAAATAATATCTTAGGTAATCTCTACCATATTTTTCTATTATCTCATGAGGAGAAATAATGTTTCCAAGAGATTTAGACATCTTTCTTTTCCCTAAATCCAATACCATTCCGTGCACACTTATTGATTCAAAGGGTTTTCTTTTGAATTTTACTTCAGATAAGATTAATTGAGAGTTCCACCATCCTCTAATTTGGTCTTTTCCCTCTATATTCAAATCAGCTGGCCAAAATTTTTTAAATCGATTTTGATTTTTGGGATAATCTAGTGCTGCCCAACTTGAAACTCCAGAGTCGAACCATACATCTAATACAAATGGAACCCTTCTCATCATTTTTCCATTATACTCAAAAGTGATTTCGTCGATCCATGGTTTATGAATGTTAATCTGTTTTCTTCCAGATAGTTTTTTTAATTCCTCTATACTCCCTATTACTACATTATCTTTTTCATCTTCAGATATCCAGATTGGCAAGGGGGTTCCCCAATATCTATCTCTAGAGATTGGCCAGTCAGATATTCCATCTAACCAAGCTTTCATCCTAAGTTTCATCCATTTTGGAACCCAGTTTATCTCCTCATTTTTCTTAATCAATTCTCTTTTTATTTCAGAAATTCTTAAGAACCATTGAGGCACAGAGATCATCAATAATGGACTTTTACATCTCCAGCATATAGGGTAGTCATGCAAATATTTTGTCTTGTACACTAATCTATTCTCATTTTCTAAATCTTCAATTATCTCCTCATCTACTATTCTTGCTATTCTTCCAGAATACTTTCCTGCCTCTTCTGTCAATTCTCCATTCATTTTAACAGGAGAAATCATCTCAAGTCCTGCTTCTTTTCCAGCTTCATAGTCCTCTTTTCCATGTCCTGGAGCACAATGGACTAATCCTGTTCCTTCTTCAACATTAACATATCTTGCTGAGAGTATTACTCGATAATTTTTTGAACTATCCTTTAATTTAACTGAGATAAATTTTGCAATTGGATTAATGTATTTTTCATTTTCCATCTCTTTACCTTTAACTTCCTTGATAATTTGATAATCCTTATTAATAAGTTTCATTACTTTTGTAACTAGTGGTTTAGCGATTATCCATGTCTCTTCATCGACTTTTACTTCACAATAGATTATGTCTGGATTTATCATTATTCCAGTATTTCCAGGCAAAGTCCATGGAGTTGTTGTAAATATTATAAAGAATTTTTTATTATCTTTCAAATTTTGGAATTTTACATAAACTGCTGTATCTTCTATTTTTGTATATTCAATTTCATTATAAGCAACAACTGTTTCACATCTTGGGCATATGTGGACCGGATATTTCCCAAGATATAATAACCCTCTTTCATAAGCAGTTTTAAGTGTGTCCCATATTGCCTCAATATACTCATCCTCTAAAGTCATATATGGATTATCCCAATCCATCCAAACTCCAAGATTCTTAAATTCATTATTCATTACGTCGATATATTTAGTTGCGTAATCTCTGCATTTTTCAACAAACCTGTCTACTCCATATTTTTCAATATCTTTTTTTGATTTACTTCCTATTTCTTTTTCAACTTGAAATTCAATTGGAACTCCATGAGTATCATATCCGGGTCTATCAAATACATCTTTTCCTTGTAATCTTTGTGAGCGTATTACTATATCTTTTAATATCTTGTTTAAAGCAGTACCCATATGTATATGGCCTGTTGCATATGGCGGCCCATCCATAAAATAAAATTTTTTACCTCGAGAGTTTTTCTCCTTTAACTTCTCATAAATCTTATTTTTCTCCCAGAATTTGAGAATTTCTTCTTCATTACTCGCTATTCTATTCCTCTTCATTATTCCTTCTTCCATATCTAAATTTCGTTTTAACTGTTTATTAACCTTATTGTATTACTTTATATCTATATCGCTCTTTTGAAATAGACAAACTGTTCTTAAATAAAAAAGATTACCTTAAATACTTGCTTACTTTTTATGTCGATAACTATTTCCTATTAGATTGAATAAGTAAATTAATGGTTTTATTATTAGAATTATTACTAGAATTCCTATAATCCATAATAAAGTATATAAATATCTCTCTTTTTCCCTCCA
>JAWAMY010000055.1:0-4344 GCA_038895635.1 Candidatus Pacearchaeota archaeon
GGTTTAAAAATGGGAATTCTTGATAACTGGATTGAAGTATTCAAGGCTGGTAAGCATGTAGATGCCAATGGACAGGTATATGAATTTACAAAAGAAGACGTAAAGCAACTTGCGGAAACATTTGATAAGAAAAGGTATAGAGTCCCTGTTGTTGTAGGACACCCTAAAGTTGAAGATCCAGCTTTTGGATGGGTTAGTGATGTAAAAGAAGAAAATGGTTCTCTTTTTGTAAAACTTGGAAATTTAGTAAAAGAATTTGTTGATGCAGTTGAAAAGGGATTGTATAGAGAGAGAAGTATATCTATCTATCATCCCGATAGTCCTAACAATCCTCATAAAGGGAAATGGACTTTAAAACATATCGGTTTTCTGGGTGCTGCAGCTCCATCAGTAAAAGGACTTGCACCTCTTGGATTTACTGATGATGTTAATTCTATTGAATTCAAATTCTCTGAATCTGATTGGAAAATAGTAACAATCGGAGGAATTTTTAGAAGATTAAGAGAATGGTTGATAGGTAAGTTTGGTCAAGAAGATGCGGATATGGTAATACCTAACTGGGAGATAGAAAATTTACAACAGCAACCAAAACAAGAAATAAAAGAAGAAAACTTTTCTGAAATAAAGGAGGGAATAACAATGAATGAAAGAGAAGAGCTTGAAAGACTTAAAGCTGAATTGAAAGTAAAAGAAGAATTAATTGCACAACAGGAAGCAAAGATAAAATCTTTTGCAGAAATTGAAAAGAAAAGAAAAGAAGAAGCAAAAAAGCAAAAGATTATAAGTTTTGCTGAAAATTTGATTAAAACAGGAAGATTGCTTCCTGCACAAAAAGAAGATTTTATTGCAATTGCAAATGAACTCAGTGAAGAAAATGAAATTGCTTTTTCTGAAGGTAAAAAAAGTTCACTTGATGGTTTTTTTTGTTTTATGGAAAAAATACCAGAAGGAATTTTTGTTGATGTTTCTGGGAAAGAGAAGTATACAAGAGAAAGAGTAGAAACAAAAGAATTTTCTGAATTTAATAACAAAGAATATTTACACAAGAAAGTGCTTGAAACTATGAAGCAAAACAAAGAGCTTAGTTATACAGAAGCTCTTGAAGTTGTTTTAAAAAGTAGACTTAAGGAGGAAACATATGTTTAAGAGTGTTTTAACAGATACTGTAATTGCGGCTGATAATATACCACCTAAAAGGTTTGTTGGTTTAGATGGGACTGTAGGAACTGGGAAAGAATATGGTGTAACTTTGTACGGGGGCGATAAAGATAGACCTATGGATGTAATTGTAATTGGAATAGCAGAAGTTGAGGTGGCTAATGGGCAGAGTGTTGTACCTGGTGATTTAGTTAAAGCAAATGCAAGTGGGCAGGCTGTAAAAGATAACAATAATGGAAAGTATGTTGTAAAAACTGGTGCTGTAGGTGGAGGATTTGCAGAAATTTTAATAAGATAGGAGGAAAATAATGAGTAGGCAGAGACTTTTACGGGGAGATGTAGACCCTGTTTTAACAGGGGTTGCAGTTGCTTTTAAGTTTCCAGAAAATTCTGGTTTTTCACTTTTTCCTGTTATAACTCACGACAGAAGCGATGGGAAAATTGCTAAGTTCGGTAAAGAAAGTTTTAAACTTGTCAATTCAAGTAGAGCAATGGGTGCTAATACCAAGCATGTAACCTATGCTGTTGAATATGTGCCGGTTACATTAGATAGAAAATCTCTCGCTAATGGAGTAGATAGAGACGAATACTCTGAAGCTGTTGACCCAGTAGCAAAAAAATTACTCTTACAAAAGAGCAGAGTTAATATGCTTATGGGGCAGATTGGAATAGAAATAGAAAACCAACAGGCTACTCTTGCACAAAATCCTGCAAACTATGATGATGATCACAAGAAAAAACTTGATGGAACAACAAATAAAAAGATTTCAGACCCAAATTCTGATCCTATAGCATATTTTGATGAGGCAAAAGAAGCAATCAGAGCTTCGACTGGACAATATCCTAACACATGCTTAATTTCTGCTGATGTATGGGTTAAGTTAAAAAGGCATCCTAAAATGCTTACTCAAGTGCCTGTGAGTCAGGTGCAGACCCTAACAATTAATACTCTTGCAGAAATAATTGAGATACCAAGAATTGTAATTGCACAAAGTGTATTTTCTCAAGATGGAAAAAATATTAAAGACATCTGGAGAAAATCTATAATTCTTGCTTATGTTCCAGAAAATCCTGAATCGACTGAAGAACCCGCTTTTGGTTATAGCCCAAGAAAAGAAGGCTATCCTATTATAGAAAGCTGGTATGATGAAGACTCCACAAGTGATATTGTTAGAGTCGAAGATTATATTGGAGTTCATATGGCCTGTCCAGAAGCAGGGTATCTTATTTTTGACGCAATTTAGTAAGTAATTAAGGGGGTATCCTTTTTTGGATGCCCTATGTTTTTATTTTTTTGGAGGATAAATGTATTGTACAAAAGAAGATGTATATTCACAAATGGATCAGAGAGTAGTAGCTGGTTATTTGAGAAATACAGGAGAAACTGGAAACGAGTGGGAAACAAGACTTAATGACATTATCACTAAAGCAACAGATGAAATAAATGGATATCTGAGAGGAAGGTATTCTTTACCTTTGAACCATGTTCCTGGATTTATAAGAGATCTTTGTGTTAGAATAGTAAAATATAAAATCGTAAGTAGAAAGGGATATACCTCAAATTCCCCAGAAGAAGGAATAGCAAAGGATTATCAGGGTGTTGTTAAAATTCTTGAAAAAATAAGAGATGGAGATGTTGATATAGGTATTTCTACGAATGAAGCAGAAAGTGTTCCATCACCAAAAGCTATATATAGTACAAAGAAAAAGTATTTTGGAGATAATGAATTCTGGAGGGGATTTTAATGTCTAATCAACCATTTATTGTTAAAGTTGAATGGTTGACGAAACTAAGTGAATGGATACAAAAAGCAGATAACAATTTTAAAAGTATTCCAAAACTTCTTAAAATCATCGGACGAAGAGTGGTTGACGAAGCAGTTATGGATTATTTTCTTAAAAAAGAAAGTCCAAAAGGAGAAAAGTGGAAGGATTTGTCTCCAAATTATGCAAAGAAAAAGCTTTCTAAAAAAGGCGTATTAGATATTCTGATCGGAGAAGGAACTTTAAGAAAAAGTATAAAGTATTGGGTAATTGGTGAAAGAGCTGTAGCAGTTGGCGTTAATAGTCCAGACGTGCCATATGCAAGAGCTCATCAGAAAGGATATAAAGACAAAAATATTCCAGCAAGACCGTATCTTGGGATTGGCAAAAAGGAAGAAGAAATAATAGATAGAACTGTGCTTGACTGGATAGGAGGAATTTTAAATAAATGATAACAGAGATTAAAAACTATTTAAAAAACATTTTAATGGACATTACAGGTGTGCCTGAAAATTTTGTTTTCTTGAGCCTGAAAGAGAAAAATTATTATAAAGTAGCACCCTGGATAAGTATTACGACGGAGGATAAATCAACTTTAAAAGTAGAATGGCAAAAAGAAAACAAAAGAGAAAATGATAAGCAAGTATATCTCATTGAAAAAAAATATACGAAAACAATACCTATAGTTGTTGTAATTGGGGCTATTGATGAAAACCAAGCAGATATCTGGATTGAAAATTTTCTTATTACACTTGCAAAAGAGATTGTTGTTAATAATACAAATATAATTATTGAACCTAAGAGTGTTTAATATTCAGATCAAATAAGTCTTATGACAGATGCATATGTAGTTGCATGCTCAATTGACTTTATATATGGAATATATAGAGAAAATACTTTTGGAAAAATAGATGAAATAAAGATTGGAATAATTGGAATTAGATAAAATTTTATGAGTTATAAAGTTGGAAGTTATAAAGTTATAAAGTTGAAAGTTATAAAGTTAGATAAGGAGGAAAAAATGGCAGAAGAAAAGAAAGTAGAAGTAAAAAGTCAGGAAAAAGAAAAAAAAGATTTATTTTTGGTTGATGAATTAATTAAAAATTTAGATTGGCCAGAATGGCAAAAAGCAGCATTATGGCAATACGGAGGATGGAAAAGCGGTAAAAGCGTAGATAAAAAACAATTTGATACTGTATGCCAGAGTTTTCAAAAGAAATACGGTATATCATATAAGTAAATAGGAGGAAAATATGGACTGGGGAAATAGTTATGAGTATATAATAGATGGAGCAAGTGGATTAACACCTTCTGGAGAACCAATAGCATTGATAGTAGGCCCGTGTTCAGGCGGACAGGCAGGAAATTTGTACTATATAGGGAAAGATAGTGATATTTCAGTTTTAGGAAAGGGGAAATTAG
>JAWAMY010000056.1:0-4315 GCA_038895635.1 Candidatus Pacearchaeota archaeon
GAATTGTTCCTATAAACGCTAAAAGAAAGTTCAGAGAGTGGAGAGTTATAGTTCCAAGAGAACAAAATACAAGAAACAGAATGAGAGGATACTATTTTTATGTAACTCTTTATTATAACAATAACAATAATAAGACATTCGAATGTTCTGATATAATTTCATATTATAGTCCTTTTCCTGCGTCTTTTATATAACAAATTAAAAAAAATCTTAAAAAACATCATTGGATTCAGTAATATTTTTGTTAAAAACTAATGACATGAATCTTACAGAATTCAATGAAGGAGGTACTCATGAAGAAAATCCTTTGGGAGGAGTACCTCAAGGTGTGTTAAACAGAGTAGAAGAAGGCGAAACAAAAGATGAAAATTATATATTCAGCGATCGTCTTTTAATAGATGAAAAGACCGCTAAGGAGTTTGGCATACCTAAAAAATTTGTAGGAAAAAGTTTTGCTGAGGTATCTAAAAAATTCTTTGATGCTTCCAGAAAAAACCAGTACATAGACAAAAATACTTATAGAGCCATGATCCAAAGATTAAAGATGGCTCAGGAATATTTAAAAAATTCTTTTATTGGAGATCAAAACATAACAGGTCAATATCTTACTGGAGGTGAGTTAATGATGTTAGCTCCTATAGCCACTAATGTTTTTAATACTGCATTAAGTATATTCAATAAGCCTTCTTATCTTAAAGAAGGTGATTATACAATAAATCCTGTCGTAAGAGAAAATCTTATTGACAGAACACAGATAGAAAGAAGCGTAGAAAATCAAGCTTCTAATGCCAGAAGAGCTATTACAGATGTTTCTTCTGGTAATGCAGCTTTTTTAGCTTCAAATTTATATGCTCAACAACAAAATGCAGCTTCTGTTATGGCAGAGGCTAATTTAAAGGCAGACTTAGCAGATGCACAAGAAAAAGCTAGGGTAGATAATATTTTGAATCAAACAAGATTACAAAACGCTCAGATAAGATTAGGCATTGCTGATATAAATGCAAGAGAGAAAGGTGCATATATTTCAAATATATCTAAAAATTTAGCCTCTTTATCTCAATCTTTGGGTCTTTTAGGAAGGCAAGAGGTTATGAAGGAGATCTTAGCAAACTCTTTAGGATATACTTGGAAAGGCGATTATGTGGGTAAAAAGAAAAGTACAGAAAATAGTTTAAGTATAGAGAATAATGAGCAATCACAAAGTAGTACAGAGAAAAAAGAAGAAAATCCAAATGCTAAGTTTGAAGAATTCAGAAAAAAGTTAAACCAAGACTTTATGTTTGAAGTCTTTGGTGATGATGATTTTTTTATATTTAAATAAAAAGAACTAAAACATGGCTAGTAGATATACAAATTATTATGAGGCTAAGTTTGAACCTTTAACTTTTCAGGAACTTTCTTTAGTTCCTACTATGATGTATAAGATGCATCAAGAATCGTTAGCATCAGCTAGTGAAATAGATGAAAAAGCTTTTTCTGAAGCCCTTCCTTTTGATAAGCCCTTAGTAGATAAAAAAATTTCTGAAATAAAAGAAGAAGCCTCTTCTATAATAGAAGACATTCAGCAAAAGGGAGTAAAAGAATCTGATGCTGTTTCGAGGGTAATGAATTTAAAGAAAAAATTTACTTATGAATTTTCTGAGGGTATTGTAGCCTATGCTAAACAAGCTTATCAGAGAAAAAAAGAGATTGATGAAGAAATAAACAAAATAGCTTTAGATCCAAAAAGTCAGATATCTACAGAAAGAGCTGAATATTTAAAAATAAGAAATTATTTAGATTATATATCAAGAGGCGGAGCTGCTGAAAAAGCTTCTTATGTAAACATACCAGCAGCTTTATTAGATGCTCCTTTGGTAGAAAAGATAGACAATATTTTTAAAGACATTCAAATGGAAAAATCGCCTCTTCAATTAAGAATAGAAAATGGAATATTTTATAAATATGGTAGTACAGAGCGTATCAGCAGAGAAAGAGCTTTACGAATGATTTCCGGATATTTAATGACAGATCCAAAGATAGAAAGTTACATTAATGAAGAGGTAGAGTCCAGAACATATCTTTTGCCAAATACTTTTAAAATAAGAGTACCGCAAAGAACAAATAATGGAAATGTTGAATATGTAGAGAGAGAAGTTACAAAAAACGAGTACAAAGAGATATTAAAAGAACAATTATTAAATGAAGCTATAGAATCTGTACTTGCGAAAAGAGTAGTAACAAGAACAGAGTATAAATATAATACATTACCAAGTCATATTTTAGGAGGAAGTCCTTCAGAAAAATCAACAAGGATTACAAGTTCTTCTGTTGATTATTTAAATATTTTAGACTTTTCAAACTATAATTCTTTTATTTCTTCTTTGAAAAAATTAAGGGAAGCAGATGATCAATCTTTTCAAATGGTTTCTAATTTATTTGTAGAAAGTCTTAAAGATAATGAGAATCTAAAGAATTATTTACTAAACAATTTTTCAGATGCATTAAATTCTTCTTATACATACTACACAACTCCTGATAGTAAGGGACAGATAAAAAGAAATACGTTAACAGAGCAAGATAAAAAAAGGGCGTTAGAAGATTTTAAAAAGATACAAGGAAAGATTCTAACAGGAATATTACAAAGAATAACTAATGGAGAAGAAGTTACTCAAAACGATTTTAAAACTTTATACAACGAAGCTTTAAAGGATCTTCCTGAAGATAGTGTTTTAAGAAACAGAAAAACAAACGACTCAAAAAATCTTGTTTTAGTATCTAACATTGGTGATAATTTTTCTTCTAATATATCAAATGCTTTTGGTAAAAATAAGATTTCAAGGTTATTTCAAAATACTCTTTGGGAAAATGTACGAGATAATTTTAAAAAGTATTTAGGTAATACAGGAGAATCTTTAGGCATTAATACAAGATCTTATGAAATTTCTTTTGACTCTACTCTTAATCCAAAACTAAAAACACTTACTAAAAATCTTTTAAATTTAGGAGATTTTTATGAAATAGGATCAAACAATGAATTAAGAAAATCTGACAAGAAAAATTTAGATTTTGACAATGTTGAGATCATAGGTATATTTTCAAAGCAAGATTTTGGAAGGCCGTTATTTAAGATAAGATATAGAAAATCAGACAACAAATATGATTATGGTTTTATAGATTTAAATCCTGCCTTTTCTAGTTCAGATATTAATAACCAAGTGGAAGATTTCTTTTCTTTACTAATAAATAGTCCAGATCCAAAAACATCTTCTGCTGCAAGAAGATTATCTTTTGAGTATTATTCATCTTTGCTTTCACCATTGAATATTAATCTTTCTTTAAAGAATCAAAAGGCCAGACAAATAATAAGTCAGATGAACACCTTAGGATTTAAAAATCCTATAGATAATTCGATGATTACATATAATAGTAATCAAAGAATGTTTAATATAAAAATAGACAATAATTATGTTAAAAATTCAGATGTTTTAGCTTTATTGTCTAGGTTTTTAAATATTACAAATAAACCTATGAATCAAAAGATACAGGAAGTAAATTCTTTCTTGTATTCTTTAGGTTTTCCTGTAATATCAGAAAACAATTTATCATCAACATATAGTTTTAACAGCATGTATGATGCGTATAACTTTTTAACCTCTTTGTCAAATGATTAATGATAGTGTATTAGATTTAGATACAGGATTGGATTTAAAAATAAAAATCCACAATCCTACTATTAAGAAAGAAATAAATGCTTTAGAAAATGTAAAGTTTAAACCTGACGTTTCAAATATTAATAGTCACAGGACATCTCCTCCTTTATTTTCAAACATAAACAATGAGTACTTAGATAAGATAAGAAGAGATTACGGATATGTTAATATTTTAGATCCAAACTTAGAATCTTATAGAGCAGAGGCACAGCCTACATTAACAAAAGTTTGGAGAGGTTTAACTCAAGGAATAATAAATGGTGTTTTATTAAACATAGCAGAGGCTGGAGCCTTTTTAATAGACAAAACTTCTCCTGTTCCTACAGGAAAAATCTTTGGTGATTTTTCCGAAGAAATGCTTAAAAAATACAATGAAGGAAGCTATTTTTTAAATAACTTTTTACAGTTTAAAGTAGAGGAATTAAAAGAAGGTTTCAGAGAAACCACCCCCATATACAGAAGAAATCCTGGTGAATTTGATCTTTTTGAGAATCCAGTTGAGTTTATCTCTTCCAATATGGAAAATATTACTAATACTCTATCTTTTTTTGTACCTGGATTTCTTACTGTAAAAGCGTTATCATTAGCTTCCAAAATAGGAAAAATAGGAAATGCTTCAAAAA
>JAWAMY010000057.1:0-4294 GCA_038895635.1 Candidatus Pacearchaeota archaeon
TTTTAGTGGAACCAATAAAAGAGGACGAAGTTACAAGGGGCGGAATTATTATACCAGAAACAGCGAGAGAAGAAAGAGCTGTCAAGGGCAAGGTTATTGCTGTGGGACCTGGTAAATTGAATGAAAAAGGGGAAAGAAATCCTATGAATGTAAAAGAAGGACAAGTTGTTCTTTTCAAAAAATATGCACCAGATGAAATCAAAATAAATGATAAAGAATATTATTTCATAAGAGAAGACGATATTATGGCAATTATAGAAGAATAACCACAGGTTACGTTTTGTTAACCTGTGGTTTTAAAAATTAAAATGGCAAAAGCTATATTATTTGACGAAAGAGCCAGAAAAAAACTCCTAAGGGGAATAAATAAATTAGCAAATACAATAAAAATTACTCTAGGTCCTAAAGGAAGGGCTGTGGTTTTAGATAAAGGATATGGAGCCCCAACTATAACAAGAGATGGGGTTACTATTGCAAAAGAAATAGAATTGGAAGATAAATTTGAAAACTTAGGAGCTGAGTTAATAAAAGAAGTAGCTTCAAAAACTAATGATACTGCAGGAGATGGTACAACAACGGCTACGCTACTTGCTCAGGTACTAATAAATGAAGGTGTTAAAAATGTTTCAGCTGGAGTTGACCCCATAGGAATGCAAAGAGGAATGGAGAAGGGAATAAATGTAGTTTTAGAAGAATTAAAGAAAATTGCTAAACCTGTTTCAGGAAAAGAAGATTATGCACATGTAGCTACTATTTCTGCAAGGGATGAAGAAATTGGCAAATTAATAGCAGAAGTAATTGACAAAGTTGGGAAAGATGGTGTTGTTACTGTAGAAGAAGGTCAAACTATAGGAATTACTTATGAGTTAGCAGAAGGTATGCAATTTGACAGAGGGTATATTTCTCCTTATATGATCACCAATCCAGAAAAAATGGAAGCTGTTCTAGAGGATCCTCTTATTTTGATTACAGACAAAAAAATTTCCTCAATTCATGATTTAGTGCCACTTCTTGAAAAAATTGTACAAAGTGGGAGAAGGCCATTACTTATAATTGCAGAAGATGTAGAAGGTGAAGCTTTAGCTACTCTGATAGTAAACAAATTAAAAGGAATCCTCCTTTCAGTTGCGGTAAAAGCTCCTGGTTTTGGGGAAAGAAGAAAAGAAATGCTTCAAGATATTGCAGTATTAACAGGAGGTCAAGTAATTTCTGAAGAACTTGGATTGAAATTAGAGTCAGCTGATATTCATAATCTCGGTGAAGCAAGAAAAGTAATAGTTACAAAAGATACAACTACAATAGTTGGTGGCAAGGGTAAAAAGGAAGAAATTGAAAAAAGAATAGCTCAGATTAGAAAGCAGTTAGAAACCACAACTTCTGAATATGATAAAGAGAAATTACAAGAAAGGCTAGCTAAATTAGTTGGTGGTGTAGCAGTTATAAAAGTTGGAGCCCCTACAGAAGTTCAACAAAAAGAGTTACAACATAGAGTTGAAGATGCTGTTGCTGCAACAAAGGCTGCTATTGAAGAAGGGATAGTCCCAGGAGGTGGTGTAGCTTTAATTAGATGTGTGCCTGCCTTAGAAAAATTAATAGAAGAATTATCTAAAAAAGATATAGCAGAATATATAGGAGCAACTATTGTTAAAAAAGCAATTGAAGCTCCTATCAGACAAATAGCTTATAATGCTGGAGTTGACCCCTCTGTGGTCCTTGAAAAAGTAAAAAATGGTAAAGATGACTTTGGATTCAATGCTGCTACTTTACAATATGAAAATCTATTTAAATCTGGCATTATTGATCCAACAAAAGTGACAAGAACTGCTCTTCAAAATGCCGGTTCTGTTGCAAGCCTACTTATAATAACTCATGCTATAGTAGCAGAACTTCCTGAAAAGAAAAAAGAGAAAAGCTTTGCATCTGAAGAGGAAATGGAAGAAGAATATTAATAAATAGGCTTTAATGAAAAAAATTTTAATAAATTTATTAGGAGTTATTGTATTATTGCTTTTGTTTTTCTTATCTTATTCTTATTATCAAAATAAAATTATTGAAGAAAAAAATAAGATAAAAATTGGCACAACTATAGGGGCTATTGCTTCTATTTTAAGAGAAATTGGAGCGGATAAAATCGAAATTATTGATTTATCAGAGAATGCTCCTCATGCTCATGAAATAGTTATTTCTCCTCAAAAACTTCAACAAATTAAAGAGGCTAAAATAATTTTTGCAATTGGAGCTAATCTAGATGATTTTATAGATAAAATTTCTAGTGAACTTAATATTATGGTTTATAAATTTGATAAAGATGTAGAGCTTATTAAATATAATAAGAAAATAGTTAATTCTCATTATTGGCTTTCTCTTAAAAATTCAAAAATTATTGCAACAAAAATAGCTACTAAATTGATTGAATTAGATTCAAAAAATAAAGATTTTTATATTTTCAATCTTCATAAGTTTTATAAAGAAATAGATGAGTTGAGAAAATATACGACTAAGTTTAGCCAATTAAAAAATAACAAAATTCTTGTAACCCACCCTGGCTTTGATTATTTAGCTAAAGAATTAAATTTAGAAATAATAGGTTATTTAAAGACAGAAGAAGGAGAGGGGATAGCTCCAAGGGATTTACTTAATCTTGCAATAAAAATTAAAGAAAACAATATAAAAACTATTTTTGTAGAGAAAGGTATGATAGATACTACTGTTCTACAATTTGCTAAAATATATAACCTAAAAATAATAGAACTCGATCCATTGGAAACTGTTTTATCTGAGCAAGTATTTACGAAGACTTTGAAAGAAAACATAGAGAAGCTTTATAATAATTTATTATGAGCTTATTGGAAGTTAAAAATCTCTCAGTAAAAATTGGAGAGCAAAAAATTTTAGATAATATTTCTTTCACTTTAGAAGAAGGTGAGTTTTTGGGAGTCATTGGACCTAATGGGGCAGGGAAGACTACTTTGTTGAAAGCCATTTTAGGTTTGATTGATTATGAGGGAGAAGTAACATTTAAAGGCGATGATATAAAAAAACATTTAGATGAAATTTCATATGTACCGCAAAAGTTTGAGTTTGATAAATCTATCCCAATTACTGTAGAAGAGTTTATAAATCTAACAAGGATAAAAATTACAAAAGAAGAAAAAGAACATGTTTTAAAAGAGACTGGTATCTTAAAATATTTAACTCATAAATTAGGCGAAATTTCAGGAGGTGAACTTCAAAGAGTTTTAATAGCTAAAGCAATTATGGATAAACCCCTTCTTTTATTGATGGATGAACCTATAGCTGGCATTGATATTGAAGGCGAGAAAAGATTTGTTAATATAATAGAACATTTACATAAGGAACATAAAATTTCAGTAATATTGGTTTCTCATGAATTAAGTATAATTCACTATTTAGCTCAAAAGATACTTTGTCTAAACAAAAAAATGTTCTGTTATGGTGATATTGAAAGCTCTCTAACAAGCGAAACTATTAAAGCCTTGTATGGAGAAGAGTTTATTTATAAACCTCACAAACATTGACATCTTTACAAATAGTTCCGTACGGAATTATTTGTTTAAGCAAGAAAAAACTAAAACTAAAATAAAAAAGATATGGTTAATTATGGTGTTTTAAATAAAAAATATTTTCTGGATTAAGTTTTAATAATTTTGCGCATTCTACATCAACTAGTTTTGCATCATAACCTGCAATAATTTTTCCGATAGGAGGGTCAGCAGGAATACCGTAAACTTCACTTTTCAATTGTCCCATAGATCCATCTACCAAATGAAAACCCACATTAATATATTTATTAAGATCAATTATAGCCTTATGAACACCAAAATAATGTAATTCACTTTTATTCCAATAACCTGCTGGTATGTCTTTTTTAAGAACCCAATAATCTCCTTCTTTTACTAAAAATTCTGTATTGAGATAAAAACCAAACAAATTTTTCATAGCTGCTGTAAGTTTAGCTTCAGAATGTATTTTCAAAACAGGTAAATTGATAATAAAGCTTTCAAATACAATACGAGGTAAGAAAATAGTTTTAAGTACTAGAGCTTTTTCATTTTCTAATTTGATTCTCTCTGTTTTATTAAGATCTGTTAATTTTATCTTATATTTTTTAGCTAATTCATAATACCCTAAGTCCTTAAAAGCTTTTTCTGTATCACAACCTCCTGATCCTTCTGCTATTATTATTTCTGCCTTGCTATTTTCTAAGCAGTACTTTATAACTTCTTCTACAAAATCAACGGAAGTTGTGCAAGGAAATGGTTGATTTGTGGTA
>JAWAMY010000058.1:0-4271 GCA_038895635.1 Candidatus Pacearchaeota archaeon
TTCATAATCATCAGGTAACTTACCTTGTTCAGCTAGTTCAACAACTATCTCAGGTTCGGCTATTGCATTAGCTAATTGCTTCTGAGACATTTTTCTTGCTCTTCTAGCATTCAAAATGTGCCAATGAAAATTATCAATCAAATCTTCTCTTTGAACCTTCTTAAAATTACGGATAATTATCTTCTCCAACTCCTTATCTTCATCAGACTTTTTTGATGTAGAAAGACCAACTTTCTTTAAAGCATCGCTTAAAACTCTTTCGCTGCTTGTTTTATTATAGTAAAAACCATCATTTCTAAAACCAGGAGCCATTGCTAACCTTTCTCTAACACCATAGAACCTATTTGCTTTTCTAAGCTGTTCTTCTGTTGGTTTTACAATTCTAGGATATCCCTCTTTTCTTGCACAATCTGGACAAACCTTTATTATTTCAGAAGAATTTATAACTTCTACTAACTCATCAGTAGTCCCACAAATAGCACATGTTTCATAAAGTAAACCATCATCCCCTTCCATAAAAAAATATAGAAATAAAGGCTTTTTATTCTTTTGTATAGTAAAAAATCATTTGTTAAAGATAATGTTCTCCATTTCTTGAAAAGAAATAACATCATCAACTACGATTTTCTCATTAATTAAAATTGATGGAAAAGAAGTAACATTATAATAATTAAGATAAAGATTAAGACTATCGACATTTGTATTTCCTGCTATTGGTATCAAAATTAGTCTATCTCCATACTTATACTTTATATCGTATAAAAGGTTACCGAAATATCTTTGTTTTGATTCCCTATGAATATCTTTTGTTGAGAACTCATAAACATAAACTACTGTAGAAAAATTAGAATTACATTCTTTTTTTATCTTAACGCTCTCCAACCAAAGCATAACTCTTAATAAATCATAACGTCTATGTAGTGCGTTGAGAAGAGAACTCAAAGTAGTTATATATTCATATCTCTCAAGTTCAACAGCTTCAATATAGATTTTATCTGCTAATTTGAATAATTCTCTTTCTTTAAGTGAGCAATCAGAGATATCAGATAACAATTTAGTAGTCACTTCATAATCCATAAGATCTAACTCCAAATTTAATATAGATATCTCCGCGTTTTCACCAGTCTTTCTCTCAACAAAAAAACCAATAATGAAACCTAGAACAAAGATTGCCAGAGAAAAAATTAATGCCTGCCAAAAAACATGCTTATTATTCATTTTACCACGAATATCTTCCAGTACTCATCTTATATAGTGCTACAACAAGAGTCAATGGATACAAGGTAAGATATATCAACATATAGAAAGCAATATTTAAATTCTTCCTATTAACAGTTATTTTCTTATCTTTAATATTATAAAGTGAAAAAAAAGTAAACAAAGAACCAAGAACAAAAAGAACCAATCCAAAATAGTTTAATAAGGTAAGATTAAAAGTTAAATCCTGCATTCTTATCAAAGCCACATTACCTGTAACAGAATACTTAGTCAACAGGAAAGAAACAATAAATCTCTTTATAACAAGATAAAAGAATAGAGATAATCCAATTAATCCTAGAAATAAAGAAATTGCAAAGAAAGGGATAATAAAATAACCCAACATTCCTTTTTTAAAAATAGTTTTCCGATATTTAATAAGTGTTTGAGTTCCTCCAATATTCCATCTTATCCTCTGCTTAAACCACCCTTTAAATGTATCTGGAGCTTCTGAATAAACACTAGTAGCTAAACACATTCTCGCTTTATATCCATAGGATAATAATCTCCAAACAATTTCAATATCTTGAGTCAAATTTTTTGTATCAAAAAGTCCTACTTTAAAAAGAGCATCTTTTCTATATAGGGCAAATGGTCCAGGAGTAACATACACACTATCAACCATATCCAAAAGCTTCCTACTAAACGCAATAACTGCATATTCAAAAGCCTGAAGATTTTGAATGAAGTTTTTTGGATCTCTAACAAGAACAGAACATGTAACTGCAGCAACTTTCTCATCGCTTTGTACAAAACCAATCATCTTCCTAAGAGCATCTCGTTTGGGCATTGAATCAGCATCAGCAACAGCGACATAATCATATTTAGCTGCTTTAATTCCAAGATTAGTAGGAACTGCTGCGCAACCTGAATTCTTAGAATTAACAATAAGACGAACATTATTATATTTCTTACAATATCTACGAATTACCTTAACTGAGTCATCTGTCGATTTATCGTCAACAACAATAATCTCTAATTTATTCTTTGGATAATTTAAATTTAACAAAGACTCTATAGCATCTCCAATTGTTTTTGATTCATTATAGCAAGGAATAACAATACTAACTCCCTCTACTTTGCCTGGAGGATAATCAAACATAATTTTTCTGTTCTTTATATATAAAAGAGCTAGGATGCTCATAACATAAAGACCAAGAAACATATAAGTAAAGAATATAATTTCAATAAAATTTAAAGCCATTATGCCTCCGAATTAACGTCTCTCTTAACATTAAAATAATTGTAAAAATCATCGCTTAAACTCAATTCAAAAGTTCTACCAGACTTTTTTGCTTTAATTAAATTAAGTCTAAGAAATTTTTTAATATGATCGTAAGCCTTATTTCCTCTCATTTGAATTATTAAAGACTGTTTTACTGGTTGTTTATGAGCAATAGCGGCAAGAGTTCCTTGTTCTGCTTTTGTAAATTCAGTATTCCCTGTTGCAAGCTTATTAACTATATCAATATAATTAGACTTAACATCCATCTTCCATAATTCGCCCTTTCTCACTATCTCAATAGCAGATTTATCATCATACCTCTTTTCCAACTCAGACAAGTAAGAATTTAATAGAATAGGATTAATATCTGTTAAGGCTACTAATTCTTGAATACTTAAAAATCTTCCAGCAATAAAAAGAGTAGCCTCAACTTTCTTTATATTTTCTTCATCTCTTAGAACATCAATTTCTTCTGCTGTTTTTTTTGTTAAATTTCCCTCTTCAAGCATAAAAAAATAACATAGAGAGATATTTTAAAGATTACTATAAAAACAATAAAACAAAGAGAAAGAAAAAAAGAAAAATAGTAAGACTACTTAAAAGTCTCAATGCCTAAATCTGACATATGAGACTTTACAGAAGAGGATTCAAAAACTGGCTTTCCAAGAATGTATGGAGACTTAACTCCTGTCATAATTGTAATAACCCTTATTTTTCCTTGGAAATCTTTGTTAATCCTTGCTCCAATTATAACCTGTGCTTCTGGATTTAAATTTTCAGTCATTAGCTGACCAATATTGCTAAATTCTTCAAGTTTCATATCTGGACCACAAGTGATATGAATCAAAGCTCCAGAAGCTCCACGATAATCTACATCGAGCAAAGGGTGAGTTAAAGCCTGTCGGACTGCTTCATCAACCCTATTTTGAGTATCGCTTTCACCTATTCCAATAACAGCTACATCTCCATTTTTCATAATAGTCGATACATCTGCATAATCTAGGTTAATCAATGAAGGCAAGGTAATTGTTTCCACAATTCCTTTTATCATTGTACTAACCAACTCATTAGCAAC
This sequence comes from Candidatus Pacearchaeota archaeon, assembly GCA_038895635.1. GTDB lineage: Archaea > Nanobdellota > Nanobdellia > Pacearchaeales > GW2011-AR1 > JACPLR01. The sequence continues at coordinate 3,558 of JAWAMY010000058.1, forward strand.
AGCGAATGCTTGTTCTATTGGAAGGTTTCCTGCGATATCTACAAGTCGATTGTTATCAATAACAATACAAGTATCTACATTCTCTCTTAATTCTTGCAATCCAAATTCAGCTTTATCAATTCTTGATTTCTCACAATCAAATGGCATCGTTACAACACCAATAACAACAGCTCCTGCCTCTTTGGCTAATTGAGCAACGACTGGTGCTGCACCTGTTCCTGTTCCTCCTCCTTCTCCTGCAAGAATGAAGATCATATCGGCTCCAGAAACAGCTTTCTTTATCTCTGCCAAAGATTCTTTCGCAGCCTCTCTTCCTTTGTTTGGATAACCTCCACATCCCAAACCTCGAGTAAGCTCCTTACCAAGCAGGATTTTTTCATCAGACTTTGTAATGCTCAAATGAAGAGCGTCTGTATTCATCGCATAAACTGTAGCCCCACTAATTCCTTTATTAAAAAGCCAAGTTACTGCATTACAACCTGCTCCACCAACACCAAAAACTTTGATATTAGCTTTTCCTGCTCTCAATTCATCAAAGTTAATGCTATGGGTATGGGCATGTTCTATCGCTTCTCTTGCAAAATCTAAAACCATTCCCTCTTTTTTACCTACCTCCTTTCAATCAATATGAAAAAATAAAAAAATAGGCTTTATATATTTTATTTTAAAGGTAAATATAGATTAATAGAAAGAATAAACTATCTTAAAAAATAT
>JAWAMY010000059.1:0-4214 GCA_038895635.1 Candidatus Pacearchaeota archaeon
TACTAGAACTCCTGCAAGTATCATTGGACCTATTACTGGTCCTCTTCCTGCATCATCAATTCCTATAATTAACATACATTCCTTAATTAGGCTGAATATAAAAATCTTTATAGAAGTAGCAGAGGCGGGATTTGAACCACGCGACCTCAGGGTTATGGGCCCTGCGAGCACTCCAGGCTGCTCCACTCTGCTAATTTTTAATAAGATCGAAGATATTTAAATCTATCCGATAATTTATTCTTTAATTCATAGTTTTTTTTAATAAAGCAGGATAAAATAGACAATTCTATTTTTTAAGATTTTTAAGGTGATCATAGAATCTTTTTAGGAAGTTTATACTTAATTCTTGGAAATTTTGCATAGGTATCATATTTAATGAAATAGAGATGTAACTTTTTAATAACTCTGCTTTGTTTGGATTATCCATAATTCTTGGAAATAGCGAATATAACATTAAGGTATATGCGCTATTGAGCAATTTTTTTGCTATTCTGTCTGCTTGATTTTTTCCTTTTTCAATCTCTTTATTTATATAATATTCATTGCCCGCTATGCATTCTAAATTTTTTAGGCTTTCTTTCATTTTATTCTCTTTTATTGTAGGTTTTTAAATTTTTCTAGATTGTCGCTATCTAGTAATCTGTATTTATACATTCCCTTTGTAATAGGTATTGACTAAAGAGTTTTATGCTTTTTAATACAAAAGTTTAAATCATGGCTTTCCTTATCTTTTTTATGCCGACGTCGCATAATGGTATTGCAGTGGATTGCTAATCCACGACGGGTTTCCGTCTTCGGAGTTCGATTCTCCGCGTCGGCGTTCTTTTTTATAATAAAATGATTAGCTTTTGGATATAAAATCTTTAAATAGCATGATTACTATGTAATGGTATGACTACTGCTATTGGAATAAAGACAAATTTAGGTATTGAAAGAATTGTGATTGCAGCTGATAATCAACTCACCATCTCTAGTGGTCAATTTGAATTTGAAAAATGGCCAAGGAAAAAGATTTATACTGGAGATTTTTGGGCAATGGCTTTTGCGGGTGTTTATTCTAAGGAAGTTTCACGTTTTTTTGGAAAGTTGAAAGGTTATAAGAATTATTATTCTAGTCCTGAGAAGTCAAAAGAGATAATAGAGTCAGCATTATCAAGAAATCCAAGAAGAATGATCGAGGTGGATACCCTTAATGCAGAAATTCTATCAAAAGGAGGTTCAATTCAAGACACTCTTTCATTTATTTTTGCAGTAAATAACCCTAAGTTGATGTTGTTTGTTATAGATGAATATGGAAATTTAAAAGATATCCCTGAACAAGAAGATTTTGATTATGTTTGTATTGGTAGTGGTAGTGATCTTGCTAAAAAATATATTAAAGAGTGTATTTCTTCTGGTAGCCTAGATGTCGAGAAAATAACAATAAGAGAAGCAATTTTAGTCTCTCTTGGTGCATTAAGAAATGCAAGAAATGATATTTATACTGGGAGTGAAATTGATTGGGTTGTTCTTTCTAAGGAAGGTATTTATGATTGTGGAGAATCTATTCGAAGAAATATTGATGAGACATATAAAAAGTTAGTTGAGGATCAGATTAAAAGGTTTGAATTAACTCCTTTAACTGAGAGCTAATTAGCGTAAATAGTTTTAAATAATCTTCTTCTTTACTAATAAGTAATGGTTAGATGTTCTTCTTGTCATAAAAGAAGTTTAAGTAAGAAATCCTCTAGAAAGCCAGATAACAGTTTAATTACAGAAAAGACAATTATAACAGATATAATCTCTAAAAATCCTAAAAAAATGTTGAAGATCTCTCAATTAATGATTGAACATGGCCTATATTGTGTTGGTTGTATGGGGGGATATTCAGAAACTTTGGAACAGGGATGTTTATCTCATGGAATGAGTAAAAAGGAGATAGATAAAATTGTTAAAGAGATTAATAAAATTTTAAAAGAGAAGAACTAATCTATTCATTATATTTTGTTTTTAGGTTTTCTAGAAATTCAACCAAATCTCTTGGAGGATAGTATTTGTGTTCTAGTGAAGATTTATTTATTATATGATAGATTATTGGTAAAATTTTATTTGCAAGATTATAAAACTCTCTTCTTTCAACACCTAAATCATTCAATGTTTCTCTTGCTAGATTCATAGTTCTAACATCTTCAATAAAGTAGCTATATCCCCATATTGATAAAAAAGAAGTTTTGGCAGCTTTATTTTCTCCTTTCCTTAAATATTCTAATCCTTCACTTATCGTATTTGATATTAATCCTTTGATATATTCAATACTATCAGCCCTATGGGATTCCATTTTTTTCTAAATTTTTATCAGTTTATAAACTTATGGAATTTTTTTTATATACTCAGTACTTCATTTTCTTATTATAGAATGAGTTTTAAAAAATCTATTTTAATATTTAGGTAGCTTGGAAAGATTTTTTAATATTGATTTAGATTTAAATTCATGGATATTCTTGAGGTTTATGACTTAGAATTAAGTAGAGTTGTAAAAACAATTAAGAAAAAAAATGCAAAGAGAGTTCTTTTACAGCTACCTGATGGATTTAAGGCAAGTGCAAGCGAAATTGTGGATTTTTTAAGTTCTAAAACTGATGCAAGTATTTTTATTTGGTTTGGTAATTGCTATGGAGGATGTGATATTCCTTTTATTCCAAAATCAGCAGAATTTGATTTAATTTTTCATTTTGGTCATTCTCCTTTCTATTGGTCGGAGGAATGGTAATGGTTCAAACTATATTTATTGGATCTAAGTATAAAGGAAAGATAACTGCTAATAAAGCTCTAATCAAGTTTCTTGAAAAGAATAAATTTAGTAAAATAATCTTATTTGCATCTGTTCAATTCTTAGACTTAAATTCATTTATCTCTGAATTGAAAAATAATGGAATTTATGTATCCAAAGTTACCACAAAAAAAAGAAGAAAGGAATTTCAGATCTTGGGATGTGACATTTATTTAGATAATTTTCTATCTAAAAAAGAGTTTTTTAATAGTGATGCAATTCTGTATGTTGGAGATGGTAATTTTCATCCAAAAGCGATTACTTTTCTATTATTATCTTTAGAAAGAATAAAACCCGTTCTTACTTTTAATCCTATATCTAACCAATTTTTTGTTTTAAATCCTAAAGAAATAGAGAAAGAAATTAAGTTTTTTGAGAGAAATATTCGAATTTTTATTAATTCAAAAACTGTCGGAATTATCGGCAGTACAAAATTTGGACAACAACATATAAACTCTATGATTAAACTTAAGAATTATCTTGAAAGTTGCAATAAAAAAGTTTATTTATTCATTGGGAATGAGATTAAGGAAGATGAGTTTTGTAATTTTAATTTTATAGATTGTTGGGTTAATAGCGCTTGTCCAAGAATTTCAACTGATAATTCTTCTAAAATTGCCATTATTAATATGAAAGAAGCACTTAATCCAGCCGATTATCTTGAAAAATTAAGAAATTTTTTAAAGAAAATTAATTAATACTATGATTCTTCATTCTCTTTATGTAGTTTGGCTATATCTACTACTTTATCTCCTTCTTTTAAAGTGATAATTTTCACTCCCTGTGCTGCTCTTCCAGTTAATCTTATGTTAATCACTGGAGTTCTAATTGCTATCCCTTTTTTAGTTGTTACTACAACAGTATCTTGTGGACTTACGGCTATTGTTCTTACTACCTTGCCTGTCTTTTCTGTTACTTTTAGATTAATCACTCCTTTTCCGGATCTGCTTGTTACTCTATAATCGTCAATCTCACTTCTTTTTCCAAATCCATTTTCTGAAATTGTAAGGATTGTTTCATTTGTTTTTTCTATTGGGACTACCTCTAGACTTACGACTTCATCTTTATCCTCAAGTTTTATTCCAGTAACTCCATAACTAGACCTACCCATGTTTCTAACTTCTTCTGAATTGAATCTTATTGCCTGACCTTCTTTTGTCATTAACATTACTTCTTGTCTTTCGGAAATTCTTTTAACATCTATTACAAAATCTGAATTATCTGAAGGTAAGTTAATTATCCTGACTCCAGTGCTTCTTGGTTTTGAGAATAAATCTAACCTTATTTTTTTGACGATTCCTTTCTTTGTCGTCATAAAAAGATAACCACTAAACTCTTTTACTGCTATTATATTTGTTATAGTGTCATCTTTTATGTTAAGTAAATTTACTATTGCTTGTCCTTT
>JAWAMY010000060.1:0-4184 GCA_038895635.1 Candidatus Pacearchaeota archaeon
AAGTAGTCTTCTTAGGTAGTAGCTGTTTTAAAGGAATAATTAATGCAAAGCTAGGAGTATTATTACATAAGATAGGCTCACAAACAGCAGAAATTATAGAGTATAATGGAGATTATATAATTTCAAGAGATATTGAAGATTTAGATAAAATAAGAGTATTTAACGAAATGCCCTTAACAATATTCAAAGATTATATAGAAGATTATAAGTATACCATCTATTCAAAGAATCATCCAAAATATTCTGAAAAGAAGAGTTACCTTAAGATAATTGGACTCTAAATAAATTTTATGGATAGAAATAGTAAATAAAGATTAAATAAAATAAGCTATAAAAAAGAATTTTAAAAAGCAAATTAGAGTTATTATTTATCTTTCTCTTTTAGCACTTCTTTAATATTTTTATTTAATAACACCATACTTTCCTCAAGTTGTTGTTTGTTTTTCGTTCCAGTACAAACTAATTTTCCATTACTAAATAGAAGAAAAGTTGCATTAGGCTCAACTAATTTGTAAACAAGACCAGGAAATTGTTCAGGCTCGTACTCTGTATTCTCTAAAGCAAGAGCAAGATAATTTAAATTTAACTTTAAATCGATGTTGCCAGAAGCAACAATATTCTGAACAGTAATCTTTGGCTTCTCAGTTATTTTAACATTTATCTTTCTTAATTGCTTAATCACTTGATCGATAACTTCTCTCACTTGCTCAATAGATTTTGTTCCAGTACAAACAAGGTTGCCAGAAGAAAATACCAAGACAGCAGATTTTGGCTTTTTAATTCTTAAAACCAATCCAGGAAATTGTTCAGGGTTATACTCAGTATTAGTTTGAATTCTGGCAAGCTTAGTCAATGAAACTGGTTTTCCAAGAGAAGCAGTAGCAACAATATTCTGAACAGCCAAACTATTACTCATAATATATATATCAAAATAGTAAAATTTATAAAGCTTTCTGTTAGTTATCAACGATTAAACTGACTAAAATATTCTCTCTCAATATCTTCTAATGAATTAACTTCAGATAAAGGTTTATCCTCTCTTAAAGCAATAATTCTTGGAAATCTTAAAGCGTATCCAGAAGTATAATTTGGAGACTTCTGGATATTTTGATAACTAACAGTTACAACAATTTTAGGTTTAATCCTTAATTTATCCTTTTCTTCTAAAATTATCAAAGGCTTTAAAATCTCTGTCATTTCTAAAAAGCTAATTAATCCTTTATCTTCTTTTTCTTTTAACCCTGAAGATACTTTTCCAACTTCTAAAAAAGTACCTTCATCTCTACAAGCAACAATATAGCTTGTCAATAATCCTCCTCTTTTACCAGTACCATATTCTGCACCGACAATAACTAAATCAAATTCCTTTGAAGTTGGTTTAAGTTTAGCCATATATCCAACTCTCCTACCTGGCTTATATGGAGCTGAAAGATTTTTTATTATTATTCCTTCCTCTCCTATTTCTAGAGCTCTTTTATAAAAATCTTCGGCTTCTTCCTCATCATCTGTGATTATTTGAACTGCTGGTCTTATTTTCAGCTTAATTTTTTTAACTATCTTCTCAACTATCTTTCTTCGTTCACTAAAAGGAAGATTAACTAAACTTTTTCCATTATAATATAGTATATCAAACACATTAAGCTCAACAGGCATTTCTTTAGACAGCTTAACTATGTCATATTTTCTTTTTATTCTCTGACTTATAGATTGAAAAGGCAAGTATTTTTTAGTCTTAAAATCATAACCTACTGCCTCAGAATCTAAAATAAAGCTTTCTCCAGAAACATAATTATTCACTCTCTCAACTATATCTGGAAACTGAAGAGTAACATCCTCTAATCTACGAGTAAACAACTTTATTTCCTTATTCTTTTTACTGATTATTACTCTAAAACCATCATATTTATGTTCAATTGCGGCTGGTTTTCCGCAAATTCTAAATGCATCTTCAATACTTGTAGCCTTAACTGCTAGCATAACCGTTATTGGTTTTCCGGGAACAACCTCTATGTTTTCTAGAGCATTTTTACCTTTAATGGCAGCTTCAAAAACAAAAGAAAAATCATTAGTGAAATAATAAAGCTCATCAATTTTTTCAATTAACTCTTTTTCATTAGGGAAGAAGGCCTCAACAATAGCCTCACGAATAGTGCTATCTGCAACTCCTATCTTCAAATCAGAAAGAACAGTACGAATAATATACTTTGCTTCGATTGGAGTTGCACAGCTTAACAATTCTGCAACTAAAGATATCTTCTTTTCAACACTACCTCTTCCTTCAACACTCAAAATCTTCAGAAGATTATTAAAAACTCTCTCAATAGTCAAATGAGAAGAATAAAGAGTATATTGTTTCTTCTTTTTAGAGAATGTTTCGGCTATTTTCCCAAAATCTCCAACGGAATTAAATTCCTCTTTAAGAACATCGATTGGAATTGCAAAAGATTTTTCAAGTATCTTAAAAACAAGTTGATTTGATATGCCAAACTCTCTCATATCATATTCAGGAGTAACTCTCCCTCTTAAAAGATAGATCCAACAGCTACTTCCATGTGATTTTAACTTTTTTAAAAAATTGGCAAGAATGCTTACCTTCTCTAATCTTTTTGATGTTAAAGATAATTCTTCATAAATCTCACAAAGTTCAGAATACCTCATAAATTATGAAACAAAACCAAGTATTTAAAGGTAATTCGTTAAATAGATAAATCAATATAGGAAAGAAAATATTAAGATAGTAGAAAAAGGTGTATATTGGCACAACTTTAATAGTCATGCTAAATGTAAGAAATGAATAGGATAATTAAGACTTTAAAATAATGAATAATAAACAAAAAAGAATAGTAACTATTAAATAAATATAAAAGAATATGTTAGGGTAATTTACAATGAAACAATATTTAATTTATCAAATAGAATAAAGTATTTTTAATGAAAAAAATTATTAAAAATATATATAAAAACGGTCTATTATAGTTATTTTAGTTTATAAGACTGATAAATTCTGAAAATTTCCTACCATCAGTAAGATCAACTTCCATCTTAACAATATAATTTCTTCCACTTCGAAGACTAGATCTACTAATAGAATGTAATAGCCTATCTTCAAATGAAGTCATTGTAGTTCTATTTAAGTAATTATTATTTAAATAAAGTTTAACAGACCTAACTGAATTTCCGTAATTCTTAAGAGTACCAAAAATTCTAAAAAAATTTGATTCTTTTTTATAGTAAACTTCTAAATAGGGATAATTTTGAGAAAGAGCGGCAGGTGAATTATTTAGATATAATCTACCCTGTCCTCTATCCAAAAGAGTGAACTGTGAATTCAAAGGAAGTGCGTTATATTTAAAGTAAGATTTAATTTGCTCTGGAGTCCAATGAGGATTTTTTTGTTTTAATAAAGCAGCAGCTCCTGCAACATGAGGTGCAGCCATTGAGGTACCACTCATACTTATAGTTTCAGTAGAAAAAGGAGGATAAACGCATGGAAAGGTTTGCGAAGAAGAAGGAATCCCGCTACTTTTAGCTGAACAAATAATAACTCCTGGTGCAACTAAATCTGGCTTTTGAATAAACACTAAAGTCGTAGGATCATTCGGATCATTATAATAAACAGGACCTCTTGAAGAAAAAGAAGCAACATACCATCCAAAAAACCAATAATTAGCTCCAACAGTTATTGCTTTTCTAGCTGTTGCAGGAGATACGATTGTACTACTAGCTGGTCCAGAATTACCGGCCGAAACTACAACAACTACATTGTAATTATTAACCAACTCATCAACCTTCCTAGAAATAAAATCATTAGGGCCACATGCATCATTATAAGAATTATAATAAGAATAACAATCAAACCCAAGAGACATACTTACTATATCAACACGGTCAGAAATATCATTATCATTATTAGGATCAATACTCCTCTCAAGTGCTTGAAGAAGAATGTTAGAATTTCCAAATCCATCTCTAGCTAGAACTTTATAGGCATAGATCTTTGCTTCAGGAGCAACACCCTTTATTAAAATCGAATTTCCAGAAATATCTGTTATAGAACCATTACCTGCAGCAATTGCAGCACAATGAGTCCCATGACCATAATCATCCATTGGATCATTATCATCATTAACAAAATCATATCCTCCTACTACCTTACAATTTGACAATCCAAAACAACCTCTCCC
>JAWAMY010000061.1:0-4021 GCA_038895635.1 Candidatus Pacearchaeota archaeon
AGAAGAGTTTAAAATTAGATCTTGTTCTTTTAACTCTTTATTTATATTTATTGGTTTTAGGAGATTTAGAAAAGACTGGGCCTCATATTCATCAGGATTATATTGTACTGGATAATTATAAGCTTTACCCTTAAGACTATTATTAAACCCAATCTTTACTTTTGCTTTAGATAAGATACTGATAATTGATGGTATTTTTCTATGTTGATCAAAGTCAATGCATAAATCGTAATTCTTATTTTTTAATAAAAAGAAGAAAAATTCTTTTAAGTTATCAATAATAATAATATTATTAAAATCATTATAAAGTTCAATACAATCCTTATTTCTATTAAACAAGAAAATAGTTATCTCCGCTTTTGGAAACTTTTTACGTAACTCTTTAAATGCGGGGACATTCAAAAGAAAATCACCAATACCTCCTGGTCGAATTAGAAGAATTCTATGAATTGAATTATTTCTAATTACCTCCTTCCTTGGCCTATAAAATAATAATAACATAAAGTATATAGGAGTTGCAATAACTTTATCAAATAAAATGGTTATCTTTCTTTTTCTATTTGTCATCTTCATATGAATAATTTATTAGTTAATTATACTTGATGTTTCTTATATAATATCTTTTCTCGTATGGAGAGGAATTTAAATGGATCTTTAGTATAAGATCAATTACTATCCCAAAGCTAAAAAAGATTATACCCATAAGGATAAGAAAAAAACTAAGGAAGAACCAAGCATTTCTATTTAAACTTAGATTATAGAATAATTTTTGGTATACTGAAAATAAACCAAATAAAAATCCGAAGAAAAATGAATATATGCCTAACTTTCCATATATATGTAAAGGTCTTTGATAATATTTTTGTATAAACCAGATATAAATCAAATCAATAAAGCCTCTAACTGCTTTTGAATATGAATATTTTGTTTTTCCCGCAATTCTTGGACGATGATTAACAACTATCTCATCAATTCTAAATCCTTTCCAAGCTAATAATGGAATAATATAGCGATGCATCTCTCCACCAATATCAAGACTTTTAACAGCTTCTTTTCGATAAACTCTCAAAGTACAACCAGTATCATGAACTTTATCTTTAATTAGAATTCTTCTTAATAAATGACCAATTCTTGTTAGAATTCTTATACCATGCTTGTCTTTTCTATTTTTTCTCCATCCACATACGACATCCAAATTCTCAGACTTCAGTTTCTTTATCATCAAAGGAATATCTTTTGGATCATTCTGTCTATCTCCATCCATTGAAATAATAATATCACCTTGAGCAACTTTAAATCCTGCATCAAGAGCAGTAGCTTGTCCATAATTTCTATTTAAATTAACAATAACAACTTTTTTTAATTTCTTTAATTCATCTAAAGTATTGTCAGTAGAACCATCATTAACATAGATTATCTCATAATCTTTTGGTTTACAAAATGAATCCATGACTTCCTTTAACTCCCTATCAAGTTCTGATATATTTTCTCCCTCATTGAAAACCGGAATGACAACTGAGAACTTTAAAGAATTCATATGAATTACTGGAGGCTTTATTTCCATTTTATGATTGAGCATATATTTTATAGTAAAGACTTATTTATGTTCGTAAGTATAAACGATATAGTGATAACAAAACAAAAGATATTTAAACTTTACTATTTGGAGTAATTATAAAATAGTAACATTTATAAATGAAAAATAATCTGAATGAAGTAATAAAAATGATAAGACAATTATTAAAAGATAAAAGGGCAAGAACTGCTATAAAATTTGCTGCAGTTACAATAACATTGACAATTATATTAATGATTATATTTAGCGGCCCTGCAAATGCCTTCATAATCTCATTAAATTCAAGTAAATATTCTGTAGTAAAAGGAGAGGCAATTGAGTTCGATTCTGAGATAAGTTTTAATCCAAGTGAGAATCAAGATATTAATTCTATAATCTTCTCTCTTGAGGGAGGCTCAAGATATTATTGTAAATTTGATAAAGATGGAAATAAGCTAAGTCCATGTGATGGAATGGAGATAATTGCAAGTAAGAATAGCTCATATTCATACGGATATCTAGGGTATGGATATGGGGAAAGGACAACTTTCAAGTTTAAAATTATAGTTAACACCTCTAATTATAATATCGGAAGCTATACTCCTCAGATTAAGATGATAGTTGGGAGTACAACTATAATTAGAAATAGCGTTCAAATAACGATTAGAGGAACACAGGGGTACTATTCTAATAAAGATGGTACTATTACATATTACAATAAAAACAGAGATGAAGAGAGTAATTCTTTCAATAATCAGAGAGTAGTAGTATCAAAAGGAGATAACTTTAATATAATTGGAGAAGATTATATTCATAAACTTGTAATAGAGTCAATAGAAGATGAAAAAGTTAAATTTTCTATTCATTCTACACCGCAATATTTTGAATTAGATCTAAGTAGAGGAATAAAACTTGATCTTAATAATGATGGAGAAGAGGATATTGCAATAGAGGTTATCTATATAGGAAATGATAAGGCAACAATATTATTGGACATAAAGAATGGAAGAATACTTAGTGATACTAAAAAAAGAGATTTCTCACAAATTAGAACAGTAGATATGGCTGGATTATATTCTAAATCACAAACAATAATCTCATATGAGAAAGATAACCCAAAAAAAGAAGAGATTTTAGAAGAATGGATGAAGAGTCCTTATCTTGCTATCTCTCTTGCAATAGCCAATCTAATCCTCTTAGAGATAATTTCTATTGTTAAGATAATAAAAAATAAAAGAAGAAAAAGAAAACAAATTGTAAAGAAGAAAATGATAAATAAGATAAGTGAGAAACAAGCAAGAAAAGACATTAAGGAGTATATTGAATCGAGCGTGAAGGGAAAAATAGATAGTGAAAAAATAGAAGAAAAAGTTGAAGAAAATAAAATAAAAAATAAAAGTGAAAACAAAAAAGAGAGAATTACTAGGGCTTCTAAGCATTCTAAAAAATAAAAGTTTAAGTCTAATAAAGAAAGATAGAGTATTTATAGAGAGTAGAATAGTAGGATAGAAAAATTATTTTTTTATAAGGTTTAAGAATCTTTTCACTTAACCATAGAAAAAATAGTAAGGGTAATTTTAATAGGATGAGAAGTAATATATTGAAAATTTCACCACTACTTTCTGGTAAACACAATTTAAATATAAGTTATTTCTATTAAAATTAATATAAGCTAAGATTAATTTAATAAAGAGAGGGATATGAAGAAAAATGCTTTAACTAAGGTTAGCTCTGTGTTAGTAAGTTCTATAATAATTTTAATGATAATTATCGCAGGACCCGCCAAAGCAATAAAGATTAGTTTTAATGAACAAGAAAGATACATTTATTTTGGGAATAAAACTTCCTTCGTGGTTGAAATGGAAATTGAGAATAGTGAAAGAGTAAATATTGACAAATTTCAGATAATATTTTCAGGACCAATCAAAAAAGTATGTGAGTTCACTGCAGAAGGGGATAAAATAAGAGGATGTGATGGAGTAGAGATTGAAATAATTACAAAACCTGATAAAGAATCAGATGAAATTAATGGGTATGGATATAGGTACTACTATAGAGAGGGTTTCTTCAAAATAAGATTTAATGTTGATACAGGATATCTGTCTCCGGGAATATTTGATACTTTGTTTGTTATGAAAGCTAAGGGCATTGAAGAAAAAAAGAATGGAGAAAAAATATATATTCTAGAAGATTCATTAAAAGGGTGTTCGATAAGAGCTTCTAATGGTAAGGTCTCGACAAATTTAATTGATATTGGATCTGAAAATCAGAAAGTAAAACTTAGTTTAAATATTCCATTGAAGAATGCTGTTCCAGGAAGAGGTTCTATCCAGCTACAGGGGGAGAATAATCGAATCACTTATAGTTTCAGAGTTATTGGATTAATAGAAAATACAAACAAGAAAGCAGTTATTCTAACACAGGGAAGATATAGGATAAATAGACAAGAAATATTAGAAGATAGCA
>JAWAMY010000062.1:0-3871 GCA_038895635.1 Candidatus Pacearchaeota archaeon
GTTTTATTAAATTCAAGACAAATCTTCGTAGATAATTTTGGATATGAACTTGTCTCTTCTCGAGAGTATGTTAATAAAAATTCAAACTCAAAATTATGTTATTTAGAAAATAACGATGATGGCGACAATTTAAGAAGCATTTTTTCAAGAACATTAGATGAACTTGAAGAGTTATTTAATTTAAGCCTAAAAGATGAATCGCTTATAAGTAAATTTAAGAACCAATTAAATTTTGGAATGTCTCTATACATTGAATATTCAGAACTAATGTGTAACCGAATATATGATGATTACTATAAAGTAAAAAATTTACTAGAAGTTGTAGAAAGTTTAGAAGATAAAAATAATTCAAAAGGAGAGATACTGAAAATACTATTTAATGAAAGAGAGATAGAAATACTAGAAGAAAATAGAAAAATTAGCATAGAGATAGAAAAAAAGATAGAAGAATATTCTCCAATTATGGGAAATATTGTAGCAATACTGCGACTTCATAACCTTCTTGGATTAAAAAAAGAAATAAATAATTTAAAATTGAAAACAATAGCCCTAAAAGAAGAGGATATTAATCGTGTTCCTTAAATGCTTGATCTTGTTCTTCGTCGTTCTTTCTCATCCACTCAAGTAACATTGCTACATGTTCTTTTTCTTCATTCATATTGTGTTCAAGTATTCTCTTAAGTTCTTCATCTTCCGATTCATCAATCCTTTTTTCATAAGCACTAATAGCTTCAAGCTCCTCAATTAAACTCTGACGAGCTTTTTTCATATCATCTGTTTCCAAAGAATCTAAAAACATTTTCACCTCCAAAAATTATTAGGCAATATACTTTTTAATTATTTCCATAACAATCTTACCTGAAATCCTTCCTTTAAACTTATTCATAACTAGGCCCATGTACGCGTTAATCGATAGTCCAGGCTTCTCATTTAATAATCTAACAACTTCCTTTTCAACTTCTTTTTCACTTACTCTTTCCTCATTTAATAGATTAAGTAAATTCTCTCCGTTAAGAAATCTAAAGATAATATCTTGAACATCTTCCTTAGAAATTCTTCCGCTATTTATTGCATCAATTATTGACTCGGCAGCATCAACGCTCATTCTTTTATAAACTTCAGAAAGAGCAACTCCTTCTTTTTTAGAGAACTCCTTTGGCCATAAAACAAGCATCTTTGCTATGAGATTAATATCCCTATAATTCTGTGCAATATCCTTCACCTCTTCAAATCTATCTTCTGATAGAACGAGATTTACTAATTCCAAATCTAAACCTCTATCTTTTAAATCATTCCTAATCTCCTTTTTAAGCCTAGGTAGAGTATTCTTTGCTTCATCAATAAGACTCTTAGGAATAAAAAGTAAAGGTAAATCAGTCTCTGGATACATTCTTGCAGCTCCTGGCATTGGCCTCATGAATTCAGTAGTACCATCATCTTTAGCTCTCCTCACTTCTCCACAAGTCTTATTTTTTTTAATATTTTCAATTTGACGATTAATTTCGATTTCAATTGTTTTAATAAACATTTTTGGCTCTTGAAAGCCTTTAATCTCGACTCTTTCATGTCCTGCAATACTCAAATTTACATCTTGTCTTATAGTTCCAATTCCTCTTTTAACTTTACATGACCTTAGAACCTCCCCTATATGTAAAGCAACCTCTTTAACCTGCATTGGATTTTTCATATCCGGATAAGTAGATATTTCTACAAGAGGAATACCTAATCTATCCAAACGATAAACACACTCTTTATCATTGCTTTCAATTATTCGTGCAGCATCTTCTTCAAGAGCTACAGAACTAATACCGACTTTTCCAAAAGAGGTTTCAACATAACCATCCATTGCAATAAGAACAGTTCTTTGAAAACCGCTTGTATTACTACCATCAATTACAATCTTTCTCATAATCTGAGTAACCGGGACTATCCTACAATGAAGTAACAAAGATATTTGAATTGCTATTTTAAGTGCCTCCTCATTAATTTCATAAGGAGGAGACTCATCTAGTTCGACAAGACAAATAGAATCATAACCTTGATAAATAAACTGTCTATCCTTAGCAGCCTCATGTAAAACAGCTTCATCAAACTCTCCAGTCTCTCCCACAGCAGCATGAAGTCTTCTTTTAATTACAAAAGAAGGTTCATCATTCCTCAAAATAGAGGGGCACTTACAAAATAGTTTGTTTGTATCAAGTTGTTGATGAATTTCTAATCCGGCCTTAAAATTCAACTTCTCAATATCGATCATATTATAAGAATAAAAATAAAGTTTAAAAATTATCTGATTAATAGAAAGGAATCACAAAATTATTCCGCTCTTCTTGAACCTTGGAAGACAATCGATTAAAGACTGAACAAGATGTAAATGGATTTCCTCAATTTCCTCATAGGTTATTAAATCACTAACCTTAACAAATTTCCAAGGATTTAGGGTATAGATACTCATATTAAAGGGCATTTCAGCCAATTCACTTAAGTTAATTATAGAATCATTATCCCGTCCAATAATATGAATATCTTTAAGTATTTTATATGCTCTTTTAATTGATTTACTGTCATTAATCTTTAATTTATTTGGCTGAGTCATAAATCCATTATGGGCATGAACAAAACTACAACCTAGATCAAGATAAGTTATTGAATCTCTAGAATTTGGGTCCATTATATAATTCTGCTTTCTCCCAACTATGTCAGATATTAGAAGTGAATCAAGATAGATAATTTCTCTCTCAGGAACATCGCAGCATATATTAGTATTCAAATCACTAGCAACTAAATTGTCTATAAATTTAGATATAAAATAAAATTTTCTACCTGAAGGATTGATTTCTCCTACTTCTTTCCACCCATCAAAATAAACATCTAAATTATCATTTCTTATCACAAAGGAATCAACAGTTTTAAGTCCTAAAAATCGTGCAAGTTCGAAAGTTATAGCCTCATAAACTGGCTGATTTTCAGCTTTAAATGAACTCAATCCATTAATCTTAGAACCAAGACAATACTTAAAATGTCCTTTAAACTCCAAACGTGGAGCTCGAAAATAACATAAGCCTCCAGGATTAGATCCCTTTCTTGAACTAAGGATATCAATATTAACTGACATTTACGAAAAATCATAATATGATTTTTAAGTTTAAGTATACTGAATTTTCTTAAACTTCTTACTCAATTCACGCAATATATACTCCTTTTCATCATTACAATAACCGCTAAAGTTAAGTTTAATTGGCCTCTTAGGATTTATATTTAGATCTTTACTAATACCCTCTAACAAACTATCAAGATTTGAGTATTCTTTTCTCCTTAATGGATTCTTAAAGTTCAATCCATCACTAATTGGACCATCATACAAAATATATGTTTCTGCAATATTATTCTTAACTAAATTTATAATTCGCATGATTATAAGAAGTAATAACTTAATACTATTAATAAAGAGAAACTAATAGATAAATCTTTCCGTTTATTTTAATAAACTATCTATTAAGTAAATATACATCTAAATACCGATTCTTAAAGACTTCTTCTATATTCTCACGTATCTTACTAGATAATTTATTAAAATAAAAAGCAGTTGAAGAAGCATCAGCACCATTACATATTACTACTCTTCTTTCTAAAAAAGGATTTAAATTATTTCTAAAGAAAAAACACGAATCACAAGCAATAACTAACTCTACAAATGTATCATCTGGCAACAATTGTTTACCATGATCACTGCAAATTTCAACAACGACTCTCTTATCACCTAATAAAAAGTTATTCAGAGAATTATTGCCTTTTACATAATCAAATCCATTATCTCTACAAAGAACAGATTCATTCCAATCAGTTTCTTTTTGAAACTCTTTTATAATTTTGC
>JAWAMY010000063.1:0-3797 GCA_038895635.1 Candidatus Pacearchaeota archaeon
TCTCTAACTTTTCTTTTATCCTTTTGCATTCTTGTATTACCTTACTCTTATTTTCTGTCTTGAATATAGGCAATATTACTACCTGGATAGGCGAAATTAAAAATGGAATTATTAGTCCATAGTCATCTCCATGTATTGAAATTATTGATGCAAGAATTCTACTTATTGCAGGCCCATAGCATGTCTGCCAAGCATATTTCTCTTTTTCATCTTTATCTTTAAATTTTATGTTAAAAGCTTTGGAGAAATGTTGTCCCAAAAAGTGAGTTGATGGTTGTTGTATTATTTTTCCGTCAGGGTGTAAAACATCTGAACCAATAGTATAGACTGCCCCTGCAAATTTATCCCATTCTGGTCTCTTTATTGGTAAGAAAGGTATACCAAATTTTTGATGCATTACTTCTTCTGTAGTCTTTATGTCTTCTTGAACTTGATTTTCAGCTTCTTCTGAAGAACTAAATACATCATGAGTTTCGATCCAATAGAATTCTCTTGCACGTATTAATGGACGAGTTGCTTTTGTTTCTTCTCTAAAAACATTGGCTCTTTGATAAAGTTTTAACGGCAAATCTCTCCACGACCTTATCCAAAGTGAATACATTTGATAAAATGCAGTCTCACTTGTTGGTCTTAAAGCTAATCTCTCTTCTCCTTTTATCTTATCAAGCCAAAAAACAGAGGGACTAAATCCACTTACATGCTCAGCCTCTTTTTTGAAGTTCTTTTCAGGTATAATTGTTGGAAATATACAAGGTAAATGACCTCTTTTTTTAAGGGATTTTTCATATTCGTCATACATATTTTCAATTATCTCTGCGCCCCATGGCTTTATTACTATAAATCCTTTAACATCATATCGAATATCAACTATTCCTGCTTTTTCAATTACTTGCGAGTACCATTCGCTAAAATTTTCTTCTTTTTTCATTGTTATCCCGATGTTGGATATTTTGTTTGCCATTTTATATCGTTGTTGATATGTTTTGTTGTTTTAAAATATTATTTATTGATTCTAGTGCACTATTTGATTCAAGAGCAAAGCCCAAACTCTCGCTACCGTAAATTTTGAAATTTGCTATACCTACAACTTTGCCTTCTTTATTGATTACCGGAGCACCAGAATTGCCCGGATTTAGTGGGACGTCTATTTGTAGATATACTGGAAGATTATTTATTCCTATTCTGTTGATTCCACTTACAATTCCTTCTGTTACAGAAAAAGAGAATCCTAACGGGTTACCTATTACAATTACTTTCTCTCCTAATCTAGTTAATCTAGAATCTCCGAATTCTAGGAAAGGATATTCCCCTTCAATCTTTAATAATGCTATATCCATTACTTCATCATATCCTACTAATCTTGCTGGAATCCATCTTTTTTTATCATACACTAGAACATTAATGTAATTTGCATCTGTTAAGATATGAAGGTTAGTTACAATTATTCCTTCTTTATCAATTATAAATCCAGATCCTTGAGAAGTATCTGTTGATACACTAACAATTGATTTTATTGACTCTTCAACTATTCCAGAAAAATCAGATTTTGTCTCTGCCTTAAGTTTTCTTATTTGTATTGCTAGTGATTCTTCTGTTAATTGTAATTCTTTTATTAATTCAAGCATCTTTTCATCATTTTTTGATTGAACTTCTATAATTTTATCATTTAGGTCTATCTTTACTTTTTCTATCTTTTCATTTATTCTGTCAGTTTTATCCGATATTTTTGTGAGACTTATTATAATAGTTGTTTGCACTATTATTATTAACACTAAGATAAAGAATAGTAGTATGTTAGTTTTATTCTTATTCTTGCTCATATTTTTAAATTAATATACGAAAATATTAAAAACACTATACTTTTTAAATTCTTATGATAATGATTGGTTTAGAGATTCATGGATATCTCTACTCAAGAGAAAAACTTTTCTGTCGGTGTCCTATACCGAGTAAAAGCGATTTTCCTAACTTTTGTATATGCCCAATATGTACTGGTCAGCCCGGAAGTAAACCAATGGCTCCAAATAAAGAAGCAATTAAAAAGATAATTACTATCTCTCTTATTCTTGGGTGTAAAGTTAATACCTATGATAATGGCAAAGTTTTAGTTTGGCAGAGAAAACATTATGATTGGCCCGATTTACCTAAGGGTTATCAAGATACCTTATCAGGTTCATATGCAATTCCTGTAGCTGAAAATGGAAAGTTTGAGGGTATAAGAATAAAAGAAGTTCACTTGGAGGAAGATCCTGCAGCTTGGAATCCTGAGACTGGCGAGATTGATTATAACCGTTCTGGAATACCTTTAGTTGAAATAGTTACTGAACCAGATTTTAAATCATCAGAGGAGGTGGAAGAGTGGCTTAGAAATCTTCTTCTTACTCTTTCTTATGCGAAAGTTATTAATAAAAAATCAGGTATTAAAGCAGATGTGAATATAAGCATTAAAGGAGTTTCTGAGAGGACAGAGATTAAGAATGTGAATTCAATTTCTGAAATAAAGAAGGTTATCGAATATGAAATTGAAAGACATGAAAAAGAAAAGCCCAATAATAAAGAGACTAGGCGATGGGATAGTAAGAAACAAGTTACTTTGGTTATGAGGCAGAAGGAGAATCAGGATGATTATCGGTTTATTTCTGATCCAGATCTTCCCGCAATTAAAATTTTTGAAAAGGAAGTTAGGACTATAAAAGATTCTATTCCTCCAACACCAAAAGAAAAACTTAATATGATTATTAAGAGATATTCTATTTCAAAAAAAGACGCAATTGTTCTTACGAAGAATTTAGAATTAGTTGAATTTTTTGAAGAAGTGTCAAAGAAGGTTGAACCCTCTTTTGCTCTTCCTTGGATAACAGTAGAGTTATTGCGAGTATTAAATTATAATAAGGTTTCTTTAGATGATGTAGATATAAATCCTGAACACTTTATTGAATTATTAATTAATGTTAAGGATAAGAAAATTACTGAATTAAAAGCAAAACAAATATTAAATTCATTTATACCAAGCTCTTTTTCAATTCGTGAATCTCTTTCAGAAGTAAGTAAAATTGGAGATGTTAGTGCGATTAAAAATTTATGTAAAAATATAATTATTGAGAACAAGAAAGCTTGTGACGATTTTAGGTCTGGAAAAAAAGAGGCTCTTGATTTTTTGGTTGGACAAGTAATGAAGTCTTCAAATAAGAGGGCTGATTATAAAGTTGTTAAAAAAGTTCTTCTTGATCTACTTGAAGAATAACCTTTGTATATTTAACTAGATGGTATATTTATAAGATTAAGTTCTAGCAATATTCCAAATGTGAAAATTAAGATTATGAGTATTATCACTATAATGTTAATAGGCATCGAATATTCAGGTTTCCTTTCACCATGTTTCTTAGACTTATAGTTCATCATTACAATTAGTATTGCTTTTATCCCTCCAGATATAACTCCTCCAATTCCTATTATCTTTACAAAACTTGCAAATCCAAATAATTCTGTTATTAGATATATTGCTATTGGAATAAAACTAACAAGCCAGAAAATAAATTTTTTATTTATCTTTAAGTCATAAATTAACATATCTTTTAGTGCAAAGCTTAATACAAAGTAACTTGTAAGCATAGTAAATATTCCAAGAATTGCAACTGGTTTGCCTAAAGAGATGGTAGCTACTTCTTTAACTTGAGAGCCTAAGATGCCTACAAAAGTTATAGTAAAAAGTATGTATAATATAATTGGTGTTATACTTCCATAAGTTATTGCTCTTTTTAATTTCTCTTTATCTTTTGACAATATTCTTCCTAATT
>JAWAMY010000064.1:0-3741 GCA_038895635.1 Candidatus Pacearchaeota archaeon
CCTTTTGAGTAGTAAGTGGAAAGAGTGAGATTTGCTCAAGTTCAACATCTTTTAGAAATAAAACAGCTGGAAAATCAGGGGAGATTTCATTAAATGAAAGAATACCTAATTTCTCCATTCTCTTATTTATTAAAGAAACTGGCAAACTCAGAATTCGATAAAACCTAAATAAGATTATCTTGCTCTCTTCAGATTTAAAATCTTCAAACTGGCTATGAAATATATACCTTTTAGTAAAGGTAACTCTTGGAGAAACTAAAGTATAATTTCTCCAAATATTATTCCCTTCAACATTCCAGTAAATAATATTGTGGCTTTCACTAAAAGTTTCTACTATTCCACCTGAATTATTCAAATTAATTATCTTCCAATCAGATGGAAAAATATCTGCAAATTTTCCTGATACATTAACTCCCGCATCAAGACCTATAAAAATAGTCACTCTTCTATTAGAAGGAACAAAATTCTCACTACAACCTATGCAATCAACTCTTCTATAAAAGTCCATTTTTGGGCAGATAGAAAACTTTAAAGAATTATTAACAAATCTCTTACCATTACTAGCAATCAGTACAAGAGTATAATTTCCAAAACTTAAATTATTTATATAAAAAGAGACTGCACTACAATTACCACAAACCTGTTCTTCATTAAAAAAAGACTGCCCATAGAGAATATATTTAAGAAATGTGAAATTACTTGCCAAGGATACATTAACAAATAAATCATTATTATTTAAGATTATAGTATTATTAGGAGAATGAATAGTTATAATTTTCTCAACATTTAAATCAGGAAATAGATTATAACCCTCTCCTGAAATTAGTGTCTTAACTGGACCTCCAATATATTCTTCGCTAAAAATTTCTGCATTCACTTCTTTTCCAATTGACCAGGGTATCTCTTTTATCTGTTTTGGATCACAACAAAATTTATTTCCATCAGGACTAACTCTGCATATCGACCTATAAGATGAATTTTCGCTATAATAAATAGAAACACTCAACCAAGAAGGAGAGAAGATAGGATCATTTGAAACAACTCTTCCGCAAACAAAATTTGCGTCTACAGTATTAAAGGAGATTAACAGGAATATAAGAACAAGTAAAGCAGCATATAAAAAATTCCTCCTTTTTATCATACACCTTACTCAAATATTCCAAATATAAACTTTACTATATTCGAGTTAATTATAAATTAAAGTAAGAAGAATCTTCCATTCTGTGTCTAGCTAGCAAGGTGACTCCAAAGAAGATAAAAATAATACCGACAATGGCTATTGTTAGAGCGATAGCTTCTCCAATTCCAATTTCCAAAAAATCTTGATACGCTGCAAAAAGATTAAAACCTATAGTTAAAAGAGAAATAGGAAATAAGAACTTTCCTCCAAGAAATAGAACGGACAATGAGACAATTATAGGCAATATTGGTCCAGCAAGAACAATTGGAAGTCTTACAGAAAGATCTTTACATATTATCTCAGAGTATGGATAGTTATATCTCTCAAAAATAATTGCTCTTGACTCACACCCATAATACCTTGCAACAAAAACATGTCCAAATTCATGGAGACCAATAGTAGCAATTAAAGCAAAATTTGTAATAACTAAAACATAAACAAAATGCTGAACGAATAGGATTAAATAGGAATAGCGTTTATCAACACATTCTTTATTATTTTCATTATTTATGTTGTTAACCCTACTGATATCATTAGAAAAAAATAGAATAAAAAACAAAAAGAGTAGATGAGATATAAATCTAAATAAGATCAAGAATCGAATATTAAAAAATAGAATAAACTCTAACAATAAAGAAACTCCAGAATAAACAATTCCAAAATACATAGAATAATTACAAAAAGAATAATTTTTTGATAAGTTAAAAAATAAAAATAAGTTTAACAAAAGAGAGGTTATTAATAGAAAGAAAACGAAATAGTCAAAAGAAAAAGAGAAGTATAATGGAATCAGAATAATATAAACAATAAGAATAAAATAGAACTTTCTTCTCTCACTCTCAAAAAAAGATAGAGAGAAAATGAACAAGATTGTCTGAACAAATATCAATAAAGAGTATAAAAGATTGTAATCTCGTATATTAAAAGGAATGAAATTAAGGATATATGAAAGATAAAGAATTGACAAAATCAAATAATTAAATAATATTAAAATAAAAAACTTAAATGGTTTATTTAAATTTTCTAACTTATAATTCTTAAAAAATCTAAATAATAGAATCAAAAGGATTATTAAAGAAACTAAGAAATTTAGCGATAATATATACTCCATGTAAATATAAAGAGTGTTAGGTTAATAAATCTAACATAAAAAAGAAAAAAAGAAAAAAAGAAAAGAGAAACTACTCTAATTCTACAAAGAAATAATATCTTGTTGTATCTAAATTTCCATCTCTTCCTCTTTCGAGAACAAGCATCTCAAAATCGTGAGTTGCTCCATCAAAACCCTCCAGGTCTTTATTTAACAGAGATGCGAAAACAATACTCCCAGAAACTGGCTCATATAAAAGGACATTCTCAAAATTTCCGCTTGATTGTTGTCCTGTTGAATCAAAGATTCTTGTACTCCAACATTCTCCCTGCGAAAACTCATTTGCGGCTGAAATAAATGCCCTATGTCCGCTTGCCCCTATTAAATTAAAAGTCTCATCAACTCCATCTACATCTATACTACTAATTCCAAACAACGACTCAATTTGAGATAGGTTTGTTCCATAAAGGTTCATCTTTCCGCCATTTCCAACCTCATTATCATAGGTTCCTGTAGCAGTATAGTTAAAACACTGAACGTTTACCCATTGTAAAGTCTGATTAGTAGATGCATAGATTTCTCCTGAGGGACTTGCTAAAGACCAATTATACATAACCTTACCAGCGTTATTTGAAAGCTCAATAACTCCAGAGACATTACCATAATAACCTTGCCAGCTTTGAGTAGTGGAATAACCAAAGATAGTCAATTCAGTAACATTACCTGCAAGGGCATCATTCCACTGCGGTTCTCTTCCTACTGCTGTGCTAGAAGTAATGGGATTTACATCTGCTCCTCTAGGAACAGCAAAAACAAGAGCAACATTTATCAAAAGACAAATAAAGAACAAACTGCTAGCAAACAACAAAGATCTTTTATTAAAAGTCATTTCTAGACTTCACCTCCTTTCAGTTCTCTATTATTCTCAAATCCTAAAAACAAAAGTTTAGGATCATAAATTGGATAAAATCGATCTAAAGAGAAATTCCGAAGATCAATACGAGAAGAAATAAAAAAATCAAACTTATCACCAACTATTTTTATAAAAGAATCAATTTTAGCTCTAATTTTCTTTGAATCAGAGAGAATCAATATTCTTGGTTTTTTATCTAAATAAACAAAAATTCCTGATATTTCTGAGATATCTTCTTCTATCCAAAAATAAAATTTTTCAATATACCTATGAAGCTCAGAATCATCTATTTGCCAAATTCTTAAAACTAATTTATGATAATCAGTAAGACTAATTATTTTTCTTGATGGCATTTTATTCATCAAAACAGAAATTTGTAAAAGCTCCCGGGACAAAGAAAAAACTGTTCGCGGCTTACCTTTTTCAGAAGAGCCGGTTTTTTGTTTAGTTATAAGCCCTCCAGCTTCAAGAAGCCTCAACTGTTGACTTACGTAAGCTATAGAGGTATTAATCCTCTTAGAAATCTCAAGAGGAGATGAGGGTTCTTTTGCTAAAATT
>JAWAMY010000065.1:0-3669 GCA_038895635.1 Candidatus Pacearchaeota archaeon
TATACTCGTACAAACGCGAGACAACCAGAGAAAGTTTCTGTTACATTAAATTCAGCAGGAGATTTTGAAAAAGATGCTAAAAAGCATATACAAAAAGTAACTAAAAATCCCCAAGTAAATATAAAGTTTTTCAAACTTTATAACAGTGACTGCAGTTAATTTTGACTATGGCACTGTTATAATATATATACTCAAACTTTTGCCGCAACGGCGTTCCACTTTTTACGGAATGTCGTTGTCGGTAAAAAGGGGGGTAAGAACCACTACATTGCAGAATTTTTTATCTTTTTATTATTTTTGTGCCGGAAAGGCAAAGGAGGTTTTATGAACAATCAAGAAAAAAAACAAATCGGGTACAAAGTTGACGGTACCTATTATGATTTGTTGTGGATAATAAGAAATGATGGAGACTTGCAAGAATTTAAATCTCTATATTACGAAGACTATGAGTGGTTTGAAGACAAGAAAAGATTAAATTTATTTACTGATGCAGCATTTTATGGCAGAAACGATATTGCAGAATATATGTTGCTTTCTAGTTATAAGGAAGACTTGTATAAAACTTTTGAATATAGGGATGATTGGGATTTTTACAAGAAAGAAAACGTATTATTAGTTGCGGCAAAATATGGTAATATAGATTTAGTAGAGTTTATACTAGAAATTGCACCTTATTTAGCAGAAGAGACAGATGATCAGGACAATAATATACTACATTTATTGTTAAAATATTCACCAGAACAATACAGAACAATTGCGGAAATAATTAGAAAATATAAATTACATGAATTATATTTTCAGCAAAATAGTAGCAAACGTACACCTATAGATTGTCTTTTATACACAACAGAAAATGTACTGTTACAAGCAGTACATGAGGCTGAAGTAAACGCAGAAATAGAATCAGAAACAAATGTAGCTTAAAAACGCGACCCGAGCATGTCGTTAAACTGCGTTCATGGTATAATATTATTGCCCAGAGGGCGAAAGGAGTTTTATGAAAAAAGAACAAGAACAAAGAGCTAAAAGAGTGTTAGCAAGAGGCGAGCACTCTAATCATGCTCATGTCTTAATCGGTGAAAATGTAGAAATTCTCCCTAATGGAGAATTTATAGTAAAAGGAGGTGCTAGTGCAAAAATAAGGCACATTCTTGAATCTATATATCTACAAACCGGAGAAGAAGTCTGGACTGGTGAACATCAAGATATAGACTTACCTCCTGGTAAATATAGATACGTACCACAAACAGAGTGGGATCCGTATCTTGACGAAGTAAGAAGAGCTAGAGATTAATTAGCAATTCTTAATTCTAGCAGAACAAACAAACTTTACAATACAGAGCAATCAAATTTTTTGCAAAAAATTTAACGTGACCCAATTATAGGGATTTTATCATTATTATATGATATTTCTCTATAATAAACGGGTCACGACAAATAAGAACCAACTAAAAAACATTTCTTTTAGCTTTTAGGAGAATTATGCTTAAAAAAATAAATAAAAATAAATTTCAAGAAGCATGTAAATATTTAGAAAAAGTCTTAGATACAAAAATAAAATGGAAATATGTTAAAGGATTCACAGAAATAAACGATAGTAGTTATAACGAATCTAGATTATGGTTTACATTCATTTCACATGCTATAAATCTAAATAGAAATAATTTATGGCATAAAATAGAATTAGACGAAAAAATTTTTTCTAACTTGAATGTTAAATTCTTTAGAAATTTAGCAGAAAGTAATGTACTCACTGTTTTATCAAAAAATCAAGACATTACAGATATATTAGTAGTAGAAAATCCAGAAGTAAAAGTAAGAACATTTACAGATAGTATAACTGATACTTTAAGGTATTCTTTACATAGCCTAGAAACACCTGCAGTTGTATATGAAGATGGAGTTCAATTATATGCTGCTGAAGGTATGTATATGGAAGATATATATTACAACAATCCAGAAGCAGTTACAGCAGAAGACATATCTAAACTAGATTTAGAAAGAAGAAGGCTTGCATGTTTAATAATGGGAGCCGAAAACTTCTTTAGAGCTTTAGGCTCTGAACCTAAAATCATAGACTCCGGAATAGACAATCAAGGAAATATGATGGAACTAATCCAGTTTTATGATCACAAACTAAATAAGAAAGTAAAAACCTTAAAAGTAGTATGTCCATCTACTCAAAGAATATACTATATTTATCCACCGAATCAAAATGTACAAGATGTCTGGGCAGCAAAAGCTTCTACTTTTAATAATCAAAAACTCGCATTTCGTCAGGGTGATGTGGGTTTACAGTTTTTAGATAAAAAAAATCCTGATAAACCTTTTATTGAAACTTAAGGAGTTTATATGGTACATAAGAACTTATTCCAAAAATTAGGATTTAAAACTATAGAAAAAGTATTGTCAAAAGCTAATGTAAATTACACGCCTCCAGAACTACAATTAATGAGAGATACAAATAGATTAATATTTTTTAATAAAATAAATCATGGAACGTACAAACCAATAAAAGATGAAGAAATAGATTTAGCAATTATAAGAAAAATAAATACAGAAATATATAATAGAAATAAAGTACCGCAAGACTTATTGGATAAAGTCCCAGAAAACACAAAAAAAAGTTTAGATGCTTTTTACAAATGTCCAGACATGCATCCATTATTAGTCGCATTATCTGCAGATAAATTAAATGCTTTTAGACAACTATTAGAAGCAGGTTTTAGGCTAGATTATATTTTTGCTTATGGAAACAGAATTACAGATTACTATAAAGGAAATATAGAAAAAATAAATGAAATACTAAAAGAATTAAACATTCCAGAAATCATAATAACAGAAGATAAATTTGAAAAATTATATTGGAGGTAAAAATATGCACGCAACAGTAATAATTGTTTTTGATGAAAAACCTACAGATATAGAACAAGCAGTAGAAGAAGCTATGATGCCGTATTGGGAGCAAGATGATGGACAATATTCAGAACTAGAATTTGAAATTTCACTAGAAAGAAATGATTTTGACGATAGAATAAAAAGATCATTTGAGGAGTTACATAGAAGAATTGCAGAAACAGAACATAAGAAAAAAAATTTAGAGTATTATAGTAAATTACTCAGAATAAAAAATACAGAAGGAGATATAGCATTACTAGAAGAGATAACAGGAGATGAATACAATGAAGACGAAGACGCACTAGGTTATTGGTACAATCCTAATGGAGAATGGGATTGGTATGTAATTGGAGGAAGATGGGCGAGATTCTTTAAAGTAAAATATAGAACACCAAAAGACAGAACATATATAGCACCTGATTCACTAAAAGAAGAAGACCCTGTATACGAAGATGGAGTAGATGGATGTTACAAAGGTGATTTAGATGTAGATGACATGAAAGCACGAACTTTAAAAAGACTAAATCCAAATCAAATAGATTTAGTATTTAGTTCTAAAATACAAGCATTGCCAAAATACGAGCAGTCAAATGTACCTTTCTATTCAGAAGCAGTACTACTAAATGGAGAATGGATACCTACAGAAGATAATAATACTGCTTGGGATATTATAAAAGATTTACCCGATACGTGCTTTTTAGTTCTAGTTGATTATCACTTTTAGGAGGAAACATGAAATTCAGAAAATATTTAAAGCAAAAATATAACAGT
>JAWAMY010000066.1:0-3584 GCA_038895635.1 Candidatus Pacearchaeota archaeon
CTTTATGCGGAACATGTTTTAAGAATTTACCTTTCTTTAAAAGAACTCTTCTCAATGCAATACCTTCAACATCCTTATGTCCAGGAAAACCAGCTAAATCACTAGTCCCAGTTATCTCAAATTCATATCCATTTAATTCAGAAGAAATAAACTTACCTTCAATTTTATCACCTATTTTCTTTCCAACAAATTCAGAAGAATCCGACTCTAAATGAAATGTCTTTCCATTATCTCCAATATTTATTTTAAATGCCATATTAGATAACATTAAAAAGCATTTTTAAACCTTGCTAAATTATTTCATTAATGTTAGTGGAGATATTTTTAGCAATAGTTCAAGCAGCAACAGAATTTTTACCAATTTCCTCATCTGGACATCTAGCTTTAATCATGAATATTTTCTCAGAAGCAGACCTAGCTATAATTACCTTGCTACATCTAGCATCACTACTTGCCGTCTTAGTCTTCTTAAGAAAAGAGTTGATTGAAATGATAAAATTAAAAAAAGAATCAAAAAGAAAGGTATTAATGATAATTATTGCGACAGTTCCAGGAGCAATAATTGGGCTAATATTTAAAGATTATATTAAAAATTCATTAAACTCGTTTTTATTTATAGGAATAACATTTATAATTACAGGTATTCTAATCTTTCTAACAAAGTACTCAAAAGAACATTCAAAACTAAATTTCAAAAACTCTCTTTTAATAGGACTATTCCAATCTATTGCTCTCTTTCCTGGGATATCCAGAAGTGGAGCCACAATCTCTTCGGCAAGACTAATTGGTATAAAAAAAGAAGAGGCATTCAAGTTCTCGTTTCTTTTGTTTATACCTATATCGATTGGTTCATTCATTATCGAATCAAAAAACATTCTGAGCATAAACTATTTACAAACAATAAACATATACTCATTAACTATCGGTTTTACCCTTTGTTTTATTTTAAGCCTCTTCTTCCTGAATCTGGTTTCTACAATAATAAAGAAAGATAAATTCTGGTTATTCTCCTTCTACTGTTTTTTTATAGGAGTAGTCTCTATAATTCTTCATTTCTTAATCTAAAAAACTAGTGTTCTCATTTTATTCAAAGCAAGTAAAAAATCAAATTAATAATAAAAAGTGATCTTAAAATTTTTAAGATAGCTTTAAATCAATATTCGATTCTTCAGATTTAATTTTAAAAACTATAAAATGCTCCCGCCGGGATTTGAACCCGGGTCTAGGCCGTTCTCCGAATCTCAATTTAATTGAGAATTTTTAAATCTATAATTCAGAGTGCAGTCAGTTTTAGATAAACTGAACGCCAGACTTTCATCAAGTCTAGAGGCTCTGCTCGAGAGGGCCTAATGCTTAGCCACTACACCACAGGAGCACAACCCAAAAATAAAATCATTAAAATATAAAAATCTTGCTAAAAATTAGACTTTCTGAATAAATCCTTTTTTTGGATAGAATATATCTCCTGCCATCGCTAACTTATCTAATATCTCTTCAATTTCAACTGTTGAGAATTTATCTTCAGCTTCTTTAATCACTTCCTCAATTGGGATAGGTTTATCTGTCTTGCTTGTAAGCCGGAATATTAACTCTCTTATCTCATTTATTTTACTTCTTTTAGAAGCCGTTACTCCAGTTACAATTTTATCAATATCAAAAGATTTTGACTCATAATCATAACCAACTTGCATAAGATAAAACTTCATTAAATTTATCGCACGAACAGCATCTAATTTTTCAACAACATTGGACAATCTAGTTCTTGCAGATGCTTCACTAAGTCTCACTAGTGCTTCTAATTGCCTTGCAGTTATAGGTATTGGTTTAAGAGGAGTATCGGCACTAGTAGGGGCATTTCTAAGAGTTACATAAAAATTCTTTATTTCATTAATAGCTTCATCAGATAATCTTGGAGTAATTCTTTGCTTTGCATAAGCAACATACTTTCTAAATAATTCTGGTTCAATTGTACCTTTATGTCGTGACTGCTGTTGTTCTGTAAGTACATGAGAAGCAATTGCATCGTCTTTAGATTTATCTGGCATATCTCTAAGAACAAATAAAACATCAAATCTATTAATCAAAGTTGGTTGAATATTAATCTGTTGAGCTATTGGTTGATAAGGATCAAATCTTCCAAATTTAGGATTTCCTGCAGCAAGAACACTTGTCTCTGCTTTTAAAGATGCTTGGACATTTGCTTTACTAATAGTAACTGATTGTTGCTCCATAGCTTCATGCATAGCGCTTCTATCTTGTTCATCCATTTTCTCAATCTCATCAATACAAACTATTCCTTTATTTGACAAAACCATTGCTCCTGCTTCTAAACTCCAGCCTCGCAAAAATTCATCTCTAACAACTGTAGCAGTTAATCCTGCTCCAGAAGCGCTTTTACCAACAACATATCTCCCTTTTGGAGCTATTTTTGATATAAATTTTAATGTAACGCTCTTAGCCACTCCAGGATCTCCAACAAGTAATATATGAATATCCCCCCTCACCATTGTACCATCTAATTTCTGTTTTTTAACTCCACCAAACAATTGAAGAACTAAAGCTTGTTTAACCTCATCATAACCATAAATACTAGGAGCAATATTTTCTGTAAGTCTTGAGAATATGTTGGGATCATTAGCTAATTCTCGAATTTGAATTTCGTCTTCATCAGAGATCTTTAATTCTTCATAAGTCTCTTCAAGAGGGATAATATTATTTGCTTCAATAGCTAAATCAAACCTTGTCGAAACTCCTACTGGCAGTGGAACCGCAACTTCATTTAAAATTCCAAATATTCTCACTCTACTACCAGGAGTATTTCTCTCTTCCATCTTAGGATCAACTAAGTCCTCTTTAACAAAAACATTAATTCTCCTTGGCTGTTCACCTCCAACTAAACTTTCTGGACTCTCCTCAACAACTAATCTCTGAGCATCAACCATCTGCTTACCAATTAACTTAAAAAAACCCTTTCTTCCACAGGAACATCTAGTTGGTTCCTTAAACTTCTTTTCAAGTTGAAGAACAGAGATTATTGTTCCACACGAAGGACATTCAAATCTTGCACTAACAACCTGAGGCCTTACATCGCTTGCTTGCCTTATAATTCCCTCAATCCAAACAAATTTGTTAAGATGTTTTGCTCTTAAATTTCGTATTTTTATGAAACTATCTTCAGGCAGAGTGGTAAATCTAATTCTTGGATTTTTAACTAGTCCTGTTTCCTGTAATGCAGATTCCATTACAGAGATAATCTCTTCTGGCTTTTCAATTAAAATCTCTGCAAGAGTAGGAGAGAAAGAAGCCAAATCGGAAAAATCAATAAAAACTATATTTCCAGTTTCTCGAATTGATTTTCCTATTTCTTTTTTATAAAAGTTAAAAAAATTCTTTGCCTCTATTATTATCTCCTCTGTTTTTAATTTATCCATAATTTAAGTAGAATAATTTCTTTTATATTGATTTCTATAAAATCAATCATATTAAATTAATCTCAAATAACATCCGAAAGGTTTAAAAACCACTACAGAATAGTAAAAATATGACCAGTTTATTAGATTATCTAAAAGAAGAAAAAAGATATT
>JAWAMY010000067.1:0-3567 GCA_038895635.1 Candidatus Pacearchaeota archaeon
AGATTTCAACTTTAAAGACAAAGTTGCATTATTAAGAAGTGATTTAAATTCAAATGTGGTAAATGGGAAGGTAATACTTTCTGAAAGAATAATACAATCTGTGATTACAATTAAAGAACTGAAGAAAAGAGGAGCAAAAGTTGTGATTATAGCCCATCAAGGAAGAAAAGGAAGTAGTGATTTTTTAAGTTTAGAGCAACATGCTAAGTTATTAAATCGGTATACAACGGTGAGATTTGTAAAAGATATTGTTGGAAAAGAGGCAGAAAGAGAAATAAAAAACTTAAAATCTGGAGAGGCATTACTTCTTGAAAATATAAGAAGCGAAGATGATGAGTTAAATCCTCGAGCAGAAAATAATAGATTAATAAAACTTACAGAATGGGCAGATATTTACGTTAATGATGCTTTTTCTGTTTGTCATAGAGAACAAACATCTATAACTGAATTTCCAAAGAGACTTCCAAGTTGTGCAGGAAGATTATTAGAGAAGGAAGTAAATGCTTTAAAAAAAATAAAGATAAAAAAATGTTTATACATTCTTGGAGGAGCTAAACCAGAAGATAACATCAAGCTTTTGAAAGGCAATAAGATATTAAGTTGTGGACTATTTGGACAAGTTTGTTTGATTAATAAAGGAAAAAATCTTGGTGCACAAAATAAATACTTAGAAAAACAAGGAGTACTCATAAAGATAGAAAGAAGCAAGCTTAGAAAGGTAATCACGCCAATAGATTTTGCAGTTTTAATAAATGGAAAAAGAAGAGAGATTGAGATTAAAAACTTTCCAAATGAGTATGAAATATTTGATATAGGTAGTAAAACAATAAAACTTTATACTGAAGAGATAAAAAAAGCAAAAGCAATTTATATGAAAGGTCCAGCAGGGGATTGTAGTAAGAAAGAATTTTGCAAAGGAACTAAATCAATATTAGAGGCAGTTTCAAAAATTAAGGTATTCTCTGTAATTGGTGGAGGACACTTAAGTGATGCTATTAAAAAATTCAAAATAGATAAAAGCAAATTTGGACATATAAGTTTATCTGGAGGAGCATTATTAAGTTATATTGCTGGAGAGAAGTTACCGGGATTAGAAGCCTTAAAATGAGATTTGATATAGTTACATTTGGAAGCGCAGTAGTCGATGTTTTTGTTTATACAGACATAGCAGAGAAAAGGAACCATATTAGTTATCCTGTTGGAGAAAAGATACTGATTAGGGAACTAAGATTTGATGTTGGAGGGGGCGGAACTAATACTGCTGTTGCATTCTCAAGATTAGGATTAAAAACCGGATATATTGGTAAGATTGGCAGTGACACAAATGGAGATAAAATACTTCAGCTTTTAGAAAATGAGGGGATATTCTTCTTAGGAAAAAGAGTGAATGGCAATTCTGGTTATTCAATAGTTTTAGATAGTAAAGCAAAAGACAGAACAATTCTTACATACAAAGGAGTAAATGATGAAATAAGTATAAAGGATATAAAGAGTTTCGAAACGGATTGGGTTTATTACTCCTCACTACTTGGTAGAAGTTTTGAGACTCAAAAAGAACTTGCTATAAGGTTAAGAAAAAAAGGAACAAAAATTGCATTTAATCCAAGCTCCTATCTAATAAAAAAGAGAGATTTGAGAACATTACTAAAAAATTGTGAGATAATTATACTAAATAAAGAGGAAGCTGAGATGTTAACGAAAGAAAAAGATGTTATAGCTGGATTACATAGATATGGGCCAAATATAGTAGTAGTAACAAATAGAGAAAAAGAGATAATTGCATCAGATAGAATTAAGAGGTATTATTTAAAACCACATAAAATAAAAGTAGTTGAAAGAACAGGAGCGGGGGATGCATTCGCCTCTGGATTTGTAGCAGGAATTATAGTTGGTATGTCAATTTCCGATAGTTTAAAGTTGGGACTTGAGGAAAGCGAGTCAGTAATTCAATATTTCGGTGCTAAAAACAAATTAATAAAGAGAAACTTAAAATCAGAAATATGGTTAAAAAGAGAAAAGTATTAGTAGTCTTCTACTCAAAAACAGGAAATACAAGAAGAATTGCAAGAATTATAGCAAGAAGAATAGATGGGGGGATTGATGAAGTAATAGATTTAAAAAAAAGAGAAGGATTATTTAATTTAATCATTGCCATAAAGGATGCAGCTAAAAATAATGTTACAAGAATAAAATACAAAATAAATCCAAAAGGATATAAAGTTATTATAATTGGTAGTCCGATATGGGCAGGCAGAATAGCTCCAGCGATAAGAACTTACTTAATCAAAAACAAAGACAAGATAGGAAAAATTGCTCTATTTATGACTTCATTAAGTAATAAGAATAAAAAAGCACTGATAGATATTGAAAGAACAAGCAAAAAACCAATTGCGGTTCTTCACATCACAAAGAGAGATATTAAACTAAAAAGAGACATAGAAAAAATAAATGAATTTATTAAAAAATTGAAATATGAGGATTAAAATAGATAATTTGTTAAAAGAGGGGAAGGCATTATATTTAGCATACGATCAAGGAATAGAACATGGGCCAGAAGACTTTGATGATAGAAATGTAGATCCAACTTATATTATAGGAATTGCAGAAGAAGGGAGATTTAACGGAATAATAGTTCAAAAAGGAATTGCAGAGATGTATAATAATGAGATAAAAAGAAGTAGAGTTCCGTTAATTGTTAAATTAAATGGTAAGACCAACTTGTATAAAGGTGAACCAATAGCTAGACAAATATGTTCTGTTAAAGAAGCAATTAATCTTGGAGCTAAAGCAGTAGGATATACAATATACATAGGTAGCAAATTTGAAAGTGAAATGTTGAAAGAGTTTGATAAGGTACAGATAGAATGCCATAAAATAGGAATTCCTGTAATTGCATGGATATATCCAAGGGGGAAATCAATAAAAGATGAGTCAAAATATATGGTTTATGCTGCTAGAGTTGGATTAGAAATTGGAGCAGATATTATAAAAATAAAATACAACGGAAATAAGGAAGAATTGAGATGGGCAGTCAAAAATGCTGGTAAAACTAAGATAGTGATTGCTGGAGGAACAAAAAAAGATGAAGAAAGTTTTTTGAAAGAAGTAAGAGAGATTATAGATGCTGGAGCAATAGGACTTGCAATAGGGCGAAATATATGGCAAAACAAAAATCCATTAGAAATTACAAAAAAAATAAAAAATGAAATATGGAAGAATAGAAAACAACAGAAATGAAACCAATAATTATTGTAAACTTCAAAACATATAAACAAGGAAAGGAAGTAGTAAAACTTGCAAAGCAGATTGAATCAATAAATAAAGAGATAATAATAGGTGTTCAACCAACTGACTTATATATCATTAAAAAAAATGTTAAGTTAAGAGTTTTTAGTCAGCATGTTGATTACTTTGAAAAAGGTAGAGCTACTGGTTTTATTCTTCCAGAAGCAATTAAAGAAAACAAAGCAGAGGGTAGTTTCTTAAACCACTCAGAACATCCGCTGACAATAGAGGTTATAAAAAAAACAATTAATCGGTGTAAAAAATTAAAGTTAAAAACTATTG
>JAWAMY010000068.1:0-3518 GCA_038895635.1 Candidatus Pacearchaeota archaeon
TATCATAAATAGATTGCGAGGTGAAACAATGAAATCTTTAAATCAAAAATGCTTTCTCCTCTTTACATTTCTAATCTTTATTCTTTTCTTAACGAATAGCTGCAAAGAAGACAGTAATCCTGTTAATGCAGATGTTCAGATCCAAACAACTAAAAGTATTTCTTCCAAAGAAGGCGGGACACTTGAATTAACAAGTTCAAATGGTGATAAGATAATTCTCACAATTCCCAGGTATGCTTTGAGTGAAAATAAATCCATAACATTACAGTTGCTGAATAAAACAGAAGCAAATCCTTTTTCAAATAATCTGATCAATACAATTCGAATACTTCCGGATGGTCTGAAGTTAAGACACGCAGCTCAATTAAAAATTATTTTCAGTAATGCAATTGCAGATACACTCGGTTTAACCGAAGCAGAACGGAAAGAAGTCTATTGGTCCGTAGCCTAGCTTGTGAAAAACCGCTTGGATAAAGCGATGAGTGTGTGAGAGATGACAAAACAAGAGTTGGCAGATAGAATAAAACAAATTATTAACATATCTAAGTTACTAATTACTTCTTCTAATAAGTTAAAAGAATTACACGACAAATATCTTCCTCAAACTGTTTTAGATAGACAAAAATATAAAACATCAGAAATTTCATTATTGATAAGATTTTTACATTGCACTTTCTATTATGAAGTATTGCTGAACTTAAATACTTTACTGAATCCCCTTCAGAATAATCCGGATAAAAAAGAACAATCTATTTTTGAACTTATAGAATTTGATACTGATAAAAATCGTAAAAAGAGTTTATTGGTTACTGGAAATTCATTTAGAAAGAAACTTGAAGAGAAAAACCTTCACAAATGGCGGAATAAATTTGTTGGACATAAAGATATTGATGATGCTGGAGATACAGAAGCTATGTATTTGAATTTTATAAAAAGTGAGTTTATTAACTGTACAAATGAGCTATTAGAAAATATTGATAAATTTATAATTGATAACTATGATGTTTGTTATAACAATAGATTTGTAGGTCTATATTCAAAGTCTTTTGAAAGATTATTTGCTTGGTTTGAAGATGAACTTAAAATAAAGAATTAAAACTTATTTTAAGGTGCTTTTAACATAAACACTAAAACCTCACATAAAAAGAAGTAAAAATTATAGACCCAAATATTGAGCAGCAAATAAGCAAAGAGGAGTATGAAGGATTTGAAGTATGAACTATACAAAGCGTCTTTGCGGCTTTGCGAGAAAAATATTCCACGCAGAGACGCCAGGAACGCAAAGAAGTGTTAGCAAAAAGCACTATTATGGCTTTTGTCTGTAGCTGAGGTAGTAAAAAAAACGATTAAATAAAGCAAGGATGTGAGGGTGTAAATTATACTTAGAATAACTATTTTTACATTAAAAGTTTACATATATAAATTAAATTTTAAACATTTATCTAAATAATTCGAAAATAAACTTAGAAATGCCTTGACAAAGTGATACTATATATAGTAACTTTGTTGGCACAAATTTAAGAATGTCTAGAATAGAAAAGAGACTTGAGAAATTTTGTAATCCCAATTACAAACAAGAAATTCCAAGAGATGATTTAGAGTCAATCTTAAATCATTTTTTCCCTGATTCATGGTCATTTGGTGATACGAGAGGTTCTCATAACTATAGAATTTGGCACGAAAAGTTTAAGGAATATCCTGAAAAATATGGAACAGAAGGAATGCTTACTATTCCAACAACAGGTGGTAAAAGAATTAAATTTTTTTATATGCGAATGCTTTGTGAAGCAATAAAGTTAATCAAGGAGTAACTTTTGAAAAAGGATCTTCAATATTACCTCGCCCTTAATTATCCTGTAGAAATTACTAAAATTCCTGATGATGAAGGCGGTGGCTATTCTGCCTGCATACCATTTTTAGGCAGAAATGCTTTCATTTCTGATGGAGAAACGATAGAAGAAGCAATTCAAAATCTAGAGATTATAAAGGAAGAAAATTTTGCAAGGATGTTGCAAAAAGGAATTCCTATCCCAGAACCGCAAGAACAAAAAGAAGAAGAATTTAGCGGTAAATTTCTGG
The DNA here is from genome assembly GCA_038895635.1 of Candidatus Pacearchaeota archaeon. Classification (GTDB taxonomy): domain Archaea; phylum Nanobdellota; class Nanobdellia; order Pacearchaeales; family GW2011-AR1; genus JACPLR01. Next base: position 2,080 of record JAWAMY010000068.1, read on the forward strand.
TTAGAGTACCAAAGGAATTACATAAAGAACTGGTGCGGAATGCTAATAAAAACGGGATAAGTTTAAATCAATTTGTGCAATATATAATTACTAAAGGTATATCTTTTTCATCATTTGAAGAAATTACAGAAACTTATTGTAGCAAATTTGAGCAAGTGATCAAAGAGATGAAAAAAGTCGAATATGAGATTCAACAGAAAAATATCTATAAGGATTTTAACTCGCCAAATCTTGATTTTATTGTTGGGGAGAAAAAAGATAATTTATACGCTAACTATTCAAAAGCTGGTTAATAATGAATAAAGAAGTTAAAAAACCAAAAATCTCTCCGGAAGATTATAAAAAAATTTTACAAGGTTTAGATCTTATAAGTATTTCATTAAAAGAATCAAAAACTTTCTTAAACGTCGATATAACTCCACCAACAGAATTAAACATTAAAATAAAAGACGAAGCTGATTATAAGGTTAAAGAAGAGGGGATTGTATTTGTTTTTCATAAGTATCAGATAGATGCCCGGAAACCGCAATCAAAAACCAGGTTTTTTAAGTTAGAAGTTACCTTTTTAGTAAAAGTCTATTCAAAAGAAACTTTTACAGAAGATTTTTTTGATGTCTATAAAAACATCAGCCTTCACTTGAACACTTGGCCATATCTAAGAGAATTCGTTAATTCAACCACTTCGAGAATGAATATTCCGCCATTAACATTGCCTTTTTATAAAACACCATAATGCCATTGAATTTAGATTTAGTAATTGATTGGCGTTGTAAAATTTCAGAATTCGAAAAAACCAAACCAATCCGCTCACAAAAACCAAACCCACTACCGGATAGAAAAGCATTAGACGACATAATCTTCTCTCGGAGGGATGCAATTGCAGATGCACGCGGTTTAACCGAAGCAGAACAGAAAGAAGTTTGCTGGTCTGTAGCCGACTTAGTAAAAAAGAGATTAGATAAAACGAGGAGTGTGTGAAAGATGTTTTACAAACTCTACAAACTCTTACGCGTAGAAGCAAAGAAGTGTATAAACGATTTGAAATATAAAACTAACATAGCGACTTTGCGAGAAAAATATATCACGCGGAGAGGCCAAGAACGCAAAGAAATCTATGCTAAAAGATTATGCCTTATAAATCAATTACTTTCCTTAAACAATAAAACATTTTATTTTAATGATGTTATTCATCCTACTTTTTCACCGGAGGTTGCTATGAAATACCAGCTAACTAATCTTCGAGCAAGAATTTTAATACTTTTAATTTTATTATTCTCTGCTTCAATTTTACTTGCCCAGGCACCTGATACTATCTGGACCAAAACTTTCGGTGGTTCTAATATTGATATTGGTTCTTGTGTAAAAGAGACATCTGATGGCGGATATATAATTACAGGTTACACAAGATCATTTGGTACAATGAGCGGCAGAAATCTTTT
>JAWAMY010000069.1:0-3433 GCA_038895635.1 Candidatus Pacearchaeota archaeon
TAAGCTAACGACCACTCGCTTTCTGACGGCAAAATAACATAGGGATAAACGCCTTTACCATCTTCTGTAGGAAAGTAAGTAATTCTACAGCTTTCTGTAGTTTCTTTTATTATTCTTTTCCAATCTTGATAATTTGACTCTGAAGGATTTAAATAGAGAAAGCTATCATCCTTATAACTTCTTTTTCTCATATCTCAGCACCTACTAAAGAATTCTTGCAATTACAACTTCTTTTTTTAGGAATTTTTAAAACAAGGGTTTTTATCACCTTCTTTATTTTGTCTTCATTTTCTTTCATTACTCTTATAACCTCCTCAGCGCTTACAGGCTTTTCTGCCCAAACATCATAATCAGTAATTGTAGCAATTATTACATTGCATAGTGCAAGCTCTCTTGCAAGAATTGCTTCAGAAGCTCCTGTCATCCCAATTATATCTCCAAACATTCTATACATTCGAGAAGCAGCCCTTGTAGAAAATTGAGGACCAGAAATTCTAACATAAGTTCCTTTGTCATGAAATCTAATATCCAGATCTTTTAGAATCTCGATTGCTAAAGCTCTTAGTTCTGGGCAAAATGGATCTGCCATAGAAACATGAACAACCTTTCCACCTTCATAAAAAGTTTCAACATTTTTTCCAAAGTCTATGAATTGATCAGGTATTACAATATCGCCTGGCCTATAATCCTCTTTCAAAGAACCAGTAGCACAAATTGAGATAATCCTTTTAACACCAAGCTCCTTCAAAGCCCAAATATTTGCTCTGTTATTTACTAAGTGAGGGGGTATAGTATGTTTACTTCCATGTCTAGAAATAAATACCACATCCTTTCCGGCTAACTTTCCTATAGCAACAAGATCAGAAGTAGCTCCATATGGGGTATAAATCTTTTTATATTCTTTCTGCTCAAGAATATCGTAAATTCCACTTCCACCAATAATTCCAATATGCATACATTAAGAATAACTTGCTAAGAATCTTTTTAAACCTTTTTAAAATCTTTAAATCGAAAAGTCAATAAGTTAAGTAGCGAAAGATTTAAAAATATTACTACCATAAAATAATAACATATATAAATTTTGAGGCGATTTTAATGAAGGAAGGAATGTATGAAAGACAAGGAAATATAAAAGATCCGGAACATGATTTATACAAACTACCGGAGAGTTGGATGGATCTTCTATCTCCAAGAACGCAAAGGGTTATTGAAGATATATTTATAGGACTAGCAAACTATGGCGTAAGCAACGAAAAAAGTAGAAATGAAAAAGAAGTAAATGAAATATTAAGAAAAATAGCTAACGGTATTAAGCAATACGGAAGAGAAGATTTTGATAAAGGATACGTTATTTCAGCACTCCAAGCTACTCCTATTCTCGATATGATAGCAAAAGTAATGCACGGAGATGATGAAGAAAGAAGAAAAATGGTAGAGTATATTTCAAAGATAACTAAAGAAACAGGAAAGATAAGAATAATTGCATCACCATCTGAAGTTGATGAGCCAGCATATCTAAGAAGGGGAGATCCAAAAATTGAGTTGCATGAAGGAGTTTATTACTCAAAAATCTTTGACGAATTAAGAAGGAAACTCTTCAATTACTACGAAAATGATAAGAGCATTATTGCTCTCGAAGTAGAAATTAGGCCAAGAAAAGAAAGCTGCGAAGAAGCAATAACTTCAGAAGAAGTAATGCCTCCAATTGAGATAAGAAAGAGAATATATCGAAGGGAATGAGAAATCTAAAGCTTGCAAGAAATATTTTTATATTCCAAAGCACATCATTAGTAACAAATTCCTTAACCCAGGAGCTAGTCCAAGAATTAGAATCACGAATTTTACAAAATTTTTTTCTTCTTCATTTTTTATTTTTTTATCTATTATAAAGAGCGCGAGAACTATTCCTATAATTTTAGATAAGAATAAAGAAATAGCTCCAAAATTTGAAATTAAAAAATTTGCTAAGACGTGCTGCTCTATAAATTTAGATGAGTTAATCGCAACATAGGTTGTAGAAACATCAAAGCAATGAGAAAGAACTACAGTAAAGTTTGATTCGCTTACTATTTTTCTTTTATATAAAATAAAAAACAAGATTGAAGATAATATAGTATATTTAATAACGAGAAATAATGGACTGTAATCAATTATATTTTTTGCAAGTTTTGAAAAAGCAATAAGAAGATAAAGCAATCCTAAAGAAAATAAAATAAATTGATACTCCATCCTCGTAATCTTTTCTATAGCTATTGAAATAAACAAAGTAGTAATTGCTATAGAAAATACTACAACAAAAACAAGTGGAGTAACGAATAGTAATGAGCGAGCTATACCTAAATCTTTTAAAACTCTTACTACTGAGCCAAGAAGAATAAACGGAATTAATGAAGAAAAGAACATAACGTCAAGTTTTATTCCAATTCTTTTCAGAAATTTGTAAATAGTAAGAGATGCTAAACCAAGAACGATCCCATAAACTAGTGTGTTTACTATATTATATCCACTTCCTTTTATAATCGGATTTATAAAATAATTGACGAAAAAATCTTTTATCATAACTTACCTCAATACTCTATTTCGAAGCAATTAAATTTAACATTTAAAGATATTTAATTTGAGTTATTGCACAGGTCTTCAATGCTATTGATTTTAAAATTATAAACACAATATTTAATTTTAGAATAAAAATAATGAAGAGTGTATATAGAATGAGATTAAAATTTTTTATTTGGAAACAGAATAAGGAAGAAAAAATAATGCAAGCGATAATAATTTCTCTAACTATTGTTGTATTCTTTTCAGGTTGTACAAGAATTCAGCTTCCAAACCTTATAGTTGAAGAAAAAAAGGTTGAAGAAACTTCAGATATACTTAAGATAGAAAATATAGAAACGATACCAAAACCACCGATATTTAGTAGTGATTCATTCACTCTATACTTTACAATCAGAAATTCTGATAGCGAAAAAACAATAAAAGATATTAAAATTAATATCTTCGATCCATCCGTATTTAAAATTGAAAAAGAAGGAGAAAAGTGCACAAATGCTATGCCTTGCTCTCTTCTTCCTTTGGACCAAAAAATAATAGAATTTCAACTTAAAGCACCAGAAAGAGAGGAAATAGCGAGCGTAGAAATAACACCAAAGGTTAGTTTTAAAGTTAGCTTTTCAATGGAAGCTAGAACTCTTTATGATGTTGTTGTTGTAAATCTTGAAGAGCTTACAAAATATCAACAAGCTGGAAAAACGCTCGAAGTTTCGAGAAATAAAATACTATCTTCTGGTCCAATGAAGATTGATATCGAACTATTAAATGCTGATGCAGTAATAGCTGGAAAGACAGGAAAACTTAAGTTTGTAATAAAGAACAGTGGTACTGGATACTTGGTTGATAATGTAATCAAGAAAGGCTCTCTAACAATAGATAT
>JAWAMY010000070.1:0-3423 GCA_038895635.1 Candidatus Pacearchaeota archaeon
TATAGCTGCATAATTAGCCAGTGTCTGAACAATATTTACCTCTTCTTTTGTAAAACTATGCTCCTCTGAGGTATAGACATTTACTACCCCAACAATCTTATCCCTAAAATACATAGGAACAGAAAGCATAGAGACTAAACCCAGCCTTTTAGCAATATCTCTATAGAAAAATCTAGAATCTTCTCTAACATCTGGCACTATGATAGGATGCCCTTCTTTTACTACCAAGCCAGTTACGCCTTGATCTAGTTTTAAATTTGGTTTATTCTTATACTCTTCATCTAGGCTCTGAGTAGACTTCATTATAAATTCCTTCTTTTCCTCATCTATAAGCATTATAGAACAGATTCTAGTATTTAAAAGCTCTGCAGTTACTGTTACTATGAGGTTAAGTATGTTATCTATAGAACCAAGTTGCAATGATACAAGAGAAGAAACTTCAACTATTTTATCTAATTCGGCATTCTTTTTCTCTAGCTCAGACTTTAAAAAGAATATCTCTCTATCTTTATCTTCTATTATCTTTTTTAAATCTGCTACTTTTGTCTTAGCCATAATTTTATCACCCCTTATCTATAGATTAAATGATAATGTATAGATTTCTTTTTGGGAATCCGCCATCGGATTTGAAACAGTAAGGCATCATTGCCCTAAAACTGTTAGGATATATTATAAATATGATAAGCCTTCTGTCAACACAAATTCGATTTTTAGTTTTTGAATGGAAAAATATAGGCATATTACAATAATATCCCTTATAGCAAGGCAGGTTATCTGTCCATCTATTTAGCAATTACCCACATAATTAACAAACCATAAAACAAGTCTGAAACAGTCATGATTCCTTTCTAATTGGTAGATGTTTCATATATGATACAATTATTATAAAAAATTGTATCATAAGGAGAACAATTTTATGAAAAAGGACATAATAAGATTGATACCTTTCTCTGCCCAACTTGATGAAGTTCAAAATATGAAGGACTAGGAATTAGGGGTTAGAAGATTAGGAGTTTCTTTGGGCGAGGAATTTAGTTCTCTCTGATAAGACTCCTTATTCTCAGCAGAGATTTATTATTAGAAAATATTTAGATGAGTATTTAGAGATGGGTGGATTTCCAGAAGTAGTATTGGAAAAAGATAAAGAATTAAAGATTAGAATACTAAGAGAGTATATAGAGACAATATTCTTTAAGGACCTTATCGAAAGATATAGAATTAGAAATCAGATGATTGTTAGGGAACTCATTAGATATCTTGCTACTAATGTAGGGTCTATTTTTTCTTTGAACTCTTTTTATAATTGGTTAAAGACACAGTATCCAATAACTAGAAGAACATTAATAAATTATTTAGATTATCTAGAGGATATTGGTCTATTCGCCTTTATTAGGAAAATTTCCTACTCATTAAAAGAACAGGCTCAGACTTTAAGAAAATGCTACATTATAGATAATGGAATAAGATATGCTTATGGGTTTAGATTTTCGGAAGATATTGGAAAGACATTAGAGAATTCAGTCTTTTTAGAATTAAAAAGGAGAAAAACTAAAAATCCATTTCTCAGTATATTTTACTGGAGAGATGCTAAAGGAGAAGCTGATTTTGTATTAATGGAAAACACAAAAGTTGTAGCTTTAATTCAGGTATGTAGCAAAGTAGATGATTTTAAGACAAAGGAAAGAGAAATTTCATCTCTATTCAAAGCTTCTGAAGAGTTTAACTGTAAAGACCTATTAACAGTAACCTTGGACTATGAAGGAGAGGAAAATATAAGAGGTAAGAATATTAAATTCCTACCATTCTGGCTTTGGGCTATAAACCAATGATGTATGATCTATCAATATATTTACTTTTGTTAGTAATTATTGTTTTTATGTTTAAATGGTACCTTTACTAGTTTGTCTCTAAAGTATATAATATTAATAAACATTATTATAATTTTGGAGGTAATAATGAGCGAATATTTTGGTAAAGAGAAAGATAGAAAGGAAATTTTGAAGGAGATTATAAGAAAACTTCATTCTGGAGAAGACCCATCAGAAGTCAAGAAACAATTTAAGAAGCTTTTAGGTAGTGTAGATGCTTTAGAGATTTCTAAAGTAGAACAAGAACTCGTACAGGAAGGTATATCTAGGGATGAAATCCAAAAACTGTGTGAGGTTCATCTTGAGATATTTAGGGAATCTCTAGAGAATAAGAATGAAGTTTTAGAATTGGGCCATCCTATCAATATCCTTAGAGAAGAACATAAAATCTTATTAGATCTTGTCTTTAGGCTTCAGAATATCGTAAGTAAGATAAATAGTCTTGAAAATTTTATTGACAAGAGGGAAGAAATTTTAGATATAATTGAGCATCTTAAGGAATCGGAAAAACATTATCTTAGAGAAGAAAATGTCCTATTCCCTTATTTAGAGAAATATGGTATAGTTGAGCCTCCAGCTGTAATGTGGAAGGAACACGATATGATTCGATCTGTGAAAAAAGGGATTTACTCTGTTTTCGAAGAAATAGTAGAGAACTTTTATGAATCTCTAAAAAAGTTAGTATTTTCTGTAGAAAATTTATCTCAACTTCTTTCAAGCCACTTTTATAAGGAGAACAATATACTTTTCCCAACAGGTCTAAGAGTTATTAAGAATTCCGAGTGGGTTGATATAAGGTCTCAGTTTGATGAGATTGGTTATTGCTGTTTTACTCCAGAGTCTACACTGGTTCCTCTGGAAAATGTGGCTAGGGAAGAGGTCAAAGTAGAAAAAGAAGAAGGCATAGTTACTCTAGAAACTGGAAGTTTTACTATTGAAGAGTTAGAGAACCTTCTAAATACTTTGCCTGTAGATATAACATTTGTAGATAAAAATGACTCTGTTAAATACTTTAGCCAGACTAAGGATAGAATATTTGTAAGGACAAAAGCTGTTATAGGGAGAAAAGTTCAACAGTGCCATCCGCAGAAGAGTTTACATATAGTCAACCAGATAATAGAAGATTTTAGAAACGGTAAAAGAGATTCTGCTGATTTCTGGATTAATCTAAATAATAGACTTATCTATATAAGATATTTTGCAGTGAGAGATAAGAACGGAAGCTATCTCGGGACTCTAGAAGTAACTCAGGATATTACAGATATAAAGAGAATAGAGGGAGAGAAGAGGCTTCTAGATTAAGAATATACCTCTTTTATTATTCTGTAAATCTATACTTAGGAGTAGGCTTTTTTGGTTTGAAATATTGAATATTTAGGCTGTGAACTTCAAGTTTATATTTCCTCTTTAACAGCTCCAAAATCCATAAAGTAATATCTCTTAATTCATTAGGTTCTATGTCAGCCCTTGCGTTTATGACTATATTCCATATGTCTTCTGAAAATTTTGAAAGTTTGTCAAAGTTTATAGGTTCTTCCACTGATACTATACTAGC
>JAWAMY010000071.1:0-3401 GCA_038895635.1 Candidatus Pacearchaeota archaeon
AAATTTGTTAAAAGATAAAATAAAAGGTACAGAAGTTGCTGTAAATTTCGTATCCGGCGATGGAAAAGAACATATGGCTCTTATCTCTGCATTGCTAAAACTCGGATTGGCTATTCGTCTTGTAGCTTTAACGCAAGAAGGTATTAAGGAGATTTAATTATCCATAACGCTCAAATAGACTTTATACCCCGCTCCTTTTGCTATTTCATAAGCGTTACCAAAAACCTTTATCATTTTCTGAGCGAGTGTTTTTCCTCCTTTTTTAGGACGAGCTACAATCTGTAATGTTCCTTTTTTGTTTAAGTGCTCTTTTGCCGCCTCAATCATTTTAAAACAAACTTCTTTTCCTGCGCTTTGAGGAGGGTTTAAGAGTATTGTATCAAATTTTTCGGGTATCCCCTGAAAAATGTTGGTAACTCTAACATCACATTTTACACCATTCAAATGAGCATTCATTTTTGCAAGCTCAACTGCTCTCTCGTTAGAATCAGCCATCACAACATCGCATTTTTTTACTTTCGCAAAAACAATGCCTACAGCACCATAACCGCATCCTAGATCTAAAAGTTTAGATTTTTCTTTAACCTGCGCATTCTCTATAAGAATGTAAGTGCCGTTATCAATTTTATTCTTGCTAAAAACACCGGGCGCCGTAAAAAACTCAAACTTGCTTCCCAACAAAAAAGCAGAAATCTTTTTCAATTTGAATATACTATTTTGTTTTGAACTATAATAATGTTGTGTAGTGTCGCTTTCAATCTTATTATTTATTTTATTATTTGAAGGTTTATTATTTACCACTTTTTATCGCCATCCTTCATTTAATTTAAAGTTTAATTTTTCTTCATCTTCCTCATTTATTTTGTTTTTATAGTACTCTTCTTTTTTCTTTTTGTTTTTAATGTCGTAGATAATTGCTATGTTAAAAATAATTGCTATAAATAATATTATTGATAGCAGATTATTAATACTAAATATTTCTTCTCTTAATACTTTTTGTGTATTATTTCTTTCTTCAATAATATCATTCAGTTGATTATTATCTATCATTGTTTTTCTTTCTCTTATGACTTCAGTTTCTTCTTCTTGTTCTTTATTTTTTATTTCTTCAGATTCTTGTTCTTGTGTTTTATTTATGTTTCTTTCATAATCATCCTGGAAAGAAGATTCCTCCTTCTCGCTTTCGCGGTATATTGTTTTAGTTGTTTCTTGGGAAAAAGTCATTTGTTGTTGTATTTGGGGGTTCTCAATTTTTATTAGATAAGAAGCGTAAGCTACTGCCTTTATTTCTTCACGATTGGATTTTTCTGAGACAATTATTCTGGTGTCCCCTTCTATTTTATTTGGGAAATTTATTGTTATAGAAAATTTTTTTATTTTTTCTGAAGCAGAAAAGTATAATGTATCTGTGCTTAATTTAATATTTTCTTTAAGAAATCCCGAAACCGATATATCAACGACCATATCTTTTTGCTCGTCGTTGATAACATATAAATCAAGCATTTTTGTTCCTTTCGGGACAATAGTTATTTCCGGGGCACCTATACCTATTGCTAAACAACATTCCGAAAATGATATAGCCCACAAAAATATCATTATCCAGTTTAGTATTTTTTTAAGACGCATCTTCGCACCAAACTTTAACTGTTGATAACTTTTCACCCGCTCCTTCGTCCGCAGGCACCTTAATGAATATGTCTATTATTGCATCGTCATTTTGGTCAGAATAGTTAAGTTGTGTTATAGATTCTAATGGTTCTGTTTTTGTGAAATTAGTCCATTCTTCAATAGCACTTAAATAAGCGTGCGCTTCTTTTTCTCTTATTTTGAATTTATAATATTCTGAAGGATTATCTACACTGTTCCACAAACTGGTTGCATTTATTTTAATGTTAAGATTTATATTTCCATTGTTCTGTACAACAAATGGTTGTGGAGAGTTATCTGTGGTGTCTTCTGATGTTCTTGGAAGGATATTTTCAAAATTAATTGAATTAACAGGCAAAGAACAAGATACTGCTTTAATTATTGTAAAATTAGAAGTGATACTTTCGTTACTATCTTTCCAGTCCCGTGCAATAACCTTCCAAAAATAAGTAGTAAACCCTAAAACGTTTAAAGTTGTATAATTTGTTTCTTCTTGACTAATGTTTATTTCCGGAGAACTAAAATCGCTGTTATCATCTACAATAAGATTGTAAGTTATATTGTTGCCGTCTTCATCTGTAGAAGCGGACCATTTAAAAGTTGGATTTCTTTCAATAAGTATCTCTTCAGGCGAAGGAGAAATAAGATAAGGTTTTGTAGGCGGGCTGTTGGAGAATATGAAAAGTATATTTCTATTAGTGCTGACATTCACCGATTCGCTTCTTGTTTTATAAAAATTTAAAGAAGCATTAAATGTATAATTTGAGTAATATGTAACAATTGAATTATCTTGTGTGTATTCTTTTATTATTTTTCTTTCTATTCTACCGTTGTTGTCTGTTACATCGCTGAATATTTGCGTCCCGAATATGTCCCACGCAGTTATATTAACACCTGCGGCTGCAGAACCGTTTGAGTAATTAGCATACGCATCAATATACCAATAAACATCTATAATTGCTGCTGCCGTCCCATTCCAATATTTTTTTGAAAATGTTGTGTTAGTAAGATTCGCTACTCCCGTTACCCCATCTTGGAAGTATATGTCATAAGCATCTTCGCTTGTAGAGTTTAGTATTGTGTCTATAGTTGTAAAATCTGAAGCCGTTGTTACATAAATAGCATTAGATTTAGAATTTGTTGTTTTAATGTACGAATCTTCTATTGTTGTGTTAAGGGCATTGGTGAGTGATAAAGAATGCCCGTCTCCGCTTGTATATAAATAAGAACCTCTTATTAATGTATCATTTACAGAATTTAGATAAATCGCATAAGAATTGTTTCCTGCTGCTGAAATAGTATTGTTTATTATCCAATTCCTATTAGAAGATGTTGTTAAATATAAGGCGTGAGCAGAAGAATTGCCATGTGCGATAATTATATTTTTATTGATAATATTATTAGGCGAGTAGGATAAAAATACGGAATAACCAGCCGTTGTTGTTGTGTTGATTGTATTATTTGTTATGTTATTATACGAAGAACCAGAAAATAAATAAATCCCGTATCCATTAGAAGAATAAATCATATTATTCTCTAAAAAAGAATTATTTGAGAAAAAGAGGTTTAAGCCATCATCTGAGAAATTACTATTTTTAATTGTTATGTTTGTGCAGGCCGCAAAGATTACTTGTCCAAAAATGGTAAAATCTACTCCTTCAAATAATAAATCTTTACAAGAATAACTATAATTTACCGGTTTGCCTTCTGCAAGATTTGTAGCATCTATCGTATTATTGAAGTGTTCTGTTGTA
>JAWAMY010000072.1:0-3308 GCA_038895635.1 Candidatus Pacearchaeota archaeon
TTGAGAGAATTAAAAATTTGTTTTCTTTCCAATATCTCCAAGAGATTGTATTATCATCAATCTTTATTACTACTATTCTTATAATTTCGTAAAATATGAAGCTAGAAAATACAATTGTTCTAATTTTGTTTTCCTCTCCTCTTATAAATGCTCCAGATAGTAGCACACTAAAGCTTAGAGTGAAACCGAGAAGCAATATTTTGATAATCGTTTTCTTATCCAACAACCCTTCATTTTTTCTTCTAGGCCCTCTTTTCATGACATCAGGTCTACTCGGCTCAAAGATTAGCGCAAGTGCAGGAATGCTATCAGTTACTAGATTTATCCATAAAATTTGGATAGGATAAAGAAGAATATAAGGCAATAATAATATAGAGGAGAGAACAACTGAAACTTCTGCTACGTTGCAACCGAAGATGTAGAGTAGAAGTTTTTTCATGTTATCATATATCTTTCTACCTTCCTTTATTGCATCTCTTATACTTGCGAAATTATCATCAAGTAATATGATATCGCTCGCTTCTTTAGCAACCTCAGTACCTTTTATTCCCATCGCAACTCCCACATCTGCCTTTTTCAATGCTAAAGCATCGTTTACACCATCGCCTGTCATTGCAACCACATAGCCCTTCTTTTTGAGAGCTTCCAATATTTTTAATTTATGGAAAGGATTCGTTCTAGCAAATACATTAACTCCTTTTTCTAAATTCTCGATAATATCTTTTTCACTCATCTTTTCAAGTTCTTCGCCACGTATAGCTCCATTAGTTTCTAATCCAACTTCCCTTGCTACTGCTAGAGCTGTTGTTTCATTATCTCCGGTAATCATTATAACCCTAATTCCGGCAGAGTAGCATTCTTCTATTGCTTCTTTAACTTCCTTTCTAGGAGGGTCTGTCAACAAAACCAATGCAACAAAAATCAAGTCCTTTTCTTCAAGGTCCTCTTCTTTATAGGCTAAAGCTAAAACCCTATAAGTTTTTGATGCAAACTCTTCATTTTTTTCTAGGATTACTTTCTTTAATTTTTCGTCTAAATCTACAATAGCATCTCCTACTAATGCCTTGCTACATTTTGATAAAATAACTTCTGGAGCACCCTTTGAAAATACGATTTTTTCATTATTATTCTCGCACAAAACACTCATCATTTTTCTTTCTGATGTAAAATGAATTTCATCAACCTTTCTATACTCTTCGTATTTTATTCTCTCCATAGAAAATTCTTTTAATGCGATATCGGTTTCATCTCCAATCAAAACATCTTTATTATTAATTCTTGCAATGTTAGCGTTGTTACAATAATAGCAAATTTTTATTGCAATTTCCCTTGCTTTTTCACTCTCTTCTAAAAACCAAAGCTCTTTAACCTTCATCTTACCCTCAGTTAATGTCCCTGTTTTATCTGTGCAAATTACATCAACGGAACCAATAGATTCGGTTATTGCAAGTTTTCTGATTAATGCATTTTTATGTGTCATTTTTCTTGCAGAGAAAGATAAGCTAGCAGTAATTATTGCCGGCAAACCTTCAGGAACAGATGCTACTGCTAAAGCAACGGAAATTAAGAATGCTTCTAAGAATCCAAATTTTTTGGAAGATAATATTAATGTTATAATTATAACGCCTATCATTATAGATACTATTACTTTGGTGAATCTCGTTAGTTCTTTTTGGAAAGGCGTTTCTTCTTCTTTCATCTCTTGCATCTCTTTTGCTATTTTACCTATTTCTGTTTTCATACCTGTTGCAAAAACCTTAGCGATTGCCTTGCCAACAAAAACATGACAACCAGAAAAAATGTTTTCGCCTTCTTTCTTTTTTAAAGTTCTGGACTCTCCTGTCAATGGCGATTCATCCACTTCTAAGCTCCCTTCCAAAATTGTTGCATCAGCAGGAATTATATCTCCCCCTTCAACAACAATTAAATCATCTGGTACAACTTCAGCACTTTCAATCTCAATAACTTTTCCTTCTCTTATTACCCTTGCTCTCGGAGCAGCTATTTTTTTCAAGGCTTCTATAGCTTTCTCAGCCTTATATTCTTGCAAAAATCCGGCAAAAGCAGATATTAGAATCACAATTAAAATTAAGAAAGAATCTACAAACTCTTCTCCTCCAATAAAATTTACATAGAATGAGATAATAGAGGCGAATATCATTAGTAATATTATAGGGGATTTAAATTGAGAAGCGAAGATTTTGAGAGGCGATACTTTCTTACTTTCTTTTATTTCGTTTCTTCCATAGATCTCTATTCTTTTTTTCGCTTCTTCAAGAGATAATCCATAAAAGTTTTCTATAGAGACCATTATTTTCACTCTATTTTTGATTTATCTTTTCAATCTTTAATCAATTTAATAATATTAAATTTTCAATTTTTATATTCTCAATATTTTATATCTTCGTCACTTCCTCAAAGCTCTTTATCTTCTTCTCGCTAGGTTTTTCATCAGGATAGCCCAAAGCTATGTTTGCAAGCACTCTATACTTTGTAGAAATTCCTAAAATGCTTCTTACATAATCTTCCCTTTCTTTATTATCTCGCGAATAAACAGCGTTCCAGCAAGTTGCTAACCCCAAGTCTGTAGCTCTTAGCATTAGAAGCATAATAGCACAGCTCAAATCTTCTATCCAATGTCTCGGACTCTTTTCTTCTTCTGCTAATGCTACTATTACTACAGGAGCATTAGCTAAAAAAGCAGAATAAGGCTGAGTTTTACTTAAAGCAAGAATCTTCTCTTTATCTTTTACTATCAAAAACTTCCAAGGTTGAGAATTTCTTGAAGAAGGAGCATAGCAAGCTGCTTCTATACATTTCTTTATTAATTCATCACTCGGAGCTTCTTTCTTGTATTTTCTTATGCTTCTTCTTTTCTTTATCACTTCAAGAAGTTCCATATTATTTCTAGAGATTCTTAAATCTTAAAATTTATTAAGGAGGATTTGATTCATATCTTTTTAAAGCTTTCAAGTATTGCTAAGATGCTCTAAGATAAGACAAAGAAATTGAAAAAAGCAAGAGATTTAAAAAAAGCAAAAGATAATATAAAATTGTTGAGCTTTTCAACAAATTACGTAATTGTTGGGATAGTAAATATTTATCTCATTTATATCTTCTTGCAATATATTTTAACTTATTTTTCTTTTCATTCAATTTAGATAGAGAATAAGATAGTATATACGGATTATCTCTCAAAAATTCATATAATCTATTTATTACATTTCTCTTATTCTCTAAATTTTCTTCATTATCGTAATCGAATAGCTCTCTTAGCATCCATGCTACCTTTTCTCTTTTTTTGTTTG
>JAWAMY010000073.1:0-3295 GCA_038895635.1 Candidatus Pacearchaeota archaeon
TGACAATTAAGTACGATAAGGAAAAAATCTTTTTCATTCTATTATTATAATCTTATCTATTAAAAACAATATATAAAGATTATGAAAAATTAAGAAGTTAGTCTAACGGATAATCTCCAATAAAATCAGCTGTTAAGTTAATAATTTCATCTCGAGTAGACAATTCAAGAGCCAAATTTTTTGCCCATCTAATCATATCTGTTCTTATTTGATTTTCTATTTTAGACTTATCATTAGAATAATCGTAAGAGTTTTCAAGCCAGTACTCCCCGATTTTAAATCTAACAATAAGTCTGTTATTAAAGACCTGAGATTTAACTATACTTATTTTATCTTCTCCTGTTTTTATCCTTAATATTGATAATTCCTCATTAGTCAAAGAATAACTTTCAATTCGATACTTCTTACTTTTCACTTTTGGCTTTTTGTCAATTTCTTTAATCTCAATTCCATATTCGCTCACCAAAGAAACATTAGCTATAATTTCATCAAGAATTAAACCATTATATACGATGGTAATCTCCAAGATTCCTTCTTCAACCGGAAGATTTAATTTAGATAAATTGATATTAATTATCTCTTTCTCATCAATAAGGTATCTATCTCCAAAACCGACATCCTTCTCATAATAAGAGGTTGAGACAATAAAATGATCATCTTGAATAGTTAATTGAACTGGATGTTCAGAATAAATTAATTCTGCAGACTCTCCTTCAGACAAATTATAAATAAATTGATTTTCCTTTGAAACTTCACCTTCAATTTCTTTAATATACTTCGCTTCATTGTTGGAATACTCATAAGAACCCCCTAGTACAGAAAGTCCGGTTATTTCAGGAGAAGACTCAAGACTATTGTCACCTTCATTAGAGCTTGATATATTATTAGACGAATTAGATTCGTACTTAGACTCGTACTCAGAATCATCTTTACTATCTCTATCTCCTATATCAGAAGAAGAATTTTTAATTCCAATCTTAAATTTTACATTTGGATAAAATTTCCTTTCTCCTGCTCTTCCATAACCCTCACCATATCCTTTAAGATTCAATCCAGAAATATAAAAATCTCCTTCAACAGACTGAGAAGATACTAGATTAGATAACTGATAAATATTTTTAATATCATTAAACCTAACATCTAGATAAGAATCTTTGGGCAACAATTCTCCACGATTTAAAACAATATTCAAATCTCCTAAAATCAATTTATCAGAACGCGAAACTCGTCCAAACTCAAGTATACTTTTTCCAGATATCCTTCCATAACCTATATTTTCATAGAAAGAATTAAAGAAGAATAAAAGGAAGACTATAATTATTAAAATAAAAAAGAAAAAAAATAAGTTCCTCCTTTTGCTATAAAAAATAAATGCCATTTTAATTAAAAGTTATCTCAACTAAAGTAATATCATTACTCCAAATAACATCTCCATTAACGCTAACATAAACTGAGATTATATCTCCAGGATTAAAAGTAAGAGCACCTTCTGATTGAATATCATAATCTATTTTCTTTGAATCAGTAGAACCAATAAGATTCCTAAATCCAGTATCCACCCCATTCTTATAAACACTTATTTCAACTTCTCCTTCTCCTCTTAAATCTAATGAAGAAGAAATACCAGTAATGCTTCCGCTCCTAATCATTATATATCCTTTATCAGGACCAGTTTTTACACCAGAAAATACTTCTAAATAATCTGAATCTTCAGACTCGCCTTTATATCCGAAATTAAGAAGCTGAATAGCTTTTGAAGTACTACTTACATTAGATTTTTCTTTAAATGAATTCGTAGCATAAGTTAAAAGAAATAAACTCTTTGACTCTTCTCTATCTTTATATTCAATCTCATAAATTCCAACATTGTTCTCTTTTACTTTCTCAATAACTATTCGATTTGGCAATTCGTCTTGATTAAGCTTAGAGACTTTCTCCAATGTAATTTTATCCTTACCTGCAGCTTTAAAAATTACTTCAGAAACAACTGAAACAAGATAATTTCCTATATCTTCTTTAATTTCTTCCGAGAATACATTTTCAAATATAAAAATAGATAAAATAACAAATACACAAAATACTAAAATCACCCCTTTCCCCATATTAGGTTATCTCGAAATATTTATCTCTTCTGATGGAGGTTGTGATGAAGGAACATACTTAACAAGTAAAATATTCCTCTCTCCATCGGTTAAGGATACAAATCCTTGTTGCTCCGCAACATCAATTATTGACTTAACAACACTCTTTTGAGCATCAACTTGTTTTTTGATAATATAAGAATTGATTTTTGGACCTATAAACAGAACATAAAGTAAAGTAAGGGAAAGGATAATGATAATCAATATTGCAATTCTTAATTTTCTATCTGCCATTTTAATATAAGATTATAAAGATTAATACTTTAAAAATTATTCTATTCTAAACTAACTTAATTCTCCAAATCCAATTAATCTCCAATGTCCTTCAAAATTCCTTGCGATTCCCACATTGTCACCTGGAAAGCATATAACCGGAATATTTAAATCAACCTCCAGAAAGTCATCATCAATTTTAACTATTCTACCAACACTTATAGAGGTATTAATACTAAGCATCAAAAGTTCACTAAGTTTAAACTTTTCAATAAGAACTTGCCTCTCAACCCCCATTAATTCTTTAAATAAATGAGCTTTCATTCTAATCTTATTTTTAATCTCAGGCAAAGTACCAACCAATCCAGCAACACAACCAGAAAGATTATCTGATTTTGTAAGAGACATATCTAATTCAGTTTCTATTGCCAAATTACCTCCTGCACTTGCAGATTCAACCTCATAATCTCCACGATGGATTGAAAGAATCTTAGTTTTTACAGATTCGTAAATTTTCTGATTTCTTTCAATGATACAAATCCCAGGTTTTATCTCAATTTCATCACCCTTCTTCAAGATGCCCCTCTTTAAAGATCCTCCTAGAACGCCCCCATGAAGATTTCTTGCATTAATACCTGGTCTATTTATATCAAAACTACGAGCAATAAGAAAGATAGGAGAGGAAAACAGATCTCTTTTAGGTAAATTAACTTCTGCTAAGTATTCATATATTTTTTCAATATTTACTTTTTGTTGAGCAGAAACAGGAATTATAGGGCTATTCTCAGCTATAGTGCCTTTAACAAATTCTTTTATCTCATTATAATTTTTAATTGCCTGTTCTTTTGTCACAAGATCAATTTTATTCTGAATTATAGCCACATTCTTAACATTCTTTGCTTCAAGAGCTATCAAATGTTCCCGAGTTTGTGGCCTTATTC
>JAWAMY010000074.1:0-3281 GCA_038895635.1 Candidatus Pacearchaeota archaeon
CAATCAATGGCATCATGTTGTTTTAGTTAAGGAAGTTACTTCAAATAATGTAAATCTAAGATTATATATTGATGGAGTATTGAATGGAAGTTCGTCTAAGTCAAGAAGCCAGTTTTCTGGAAGTACAAGAACAGTTGGTAATTTAACTATGGTGGTTCACGCTTTGGAGGTCCTTCATTAAATGGAAGTATGGATGATGTGAAGATTTATTCAGTACCGATGTCTTCAGTTGAAGTTAAAGATTTATATGAGAGCGAGAAAAAGAGAAAGGTAATTGAAGACAATATTCAAAGTGGAGAGAATTTTGCATTTGGAAGTTATGAATATCTATTTGATATTAGCACTTGTGGAGATGATGAAAATGAATTTTTAGTTTTAAGCAGTACTGGAGAGAAAAGATGTTGCGCATTCGAAAAAAGTGCATTGGAACTAAACTCAAAAAATAAATGGATATGCATTCAAAATGATGGAAGAATTAATGGAAAGATGATATTACTTAGATATGATTTAAAGAGGTTACCTGATAATAAGCTTGAATTTGAATTTAATTATCCTCCTGAACTGAGAACTTTTGATCCTAAATATTTCACTTTAAAAGATCCAGATTTCAAAAAAATAGAGGATTATATAATTAATGAGGGAAGAGATTTTATTGTCGTAGAGATTATGTCACTTGAATCAAGGATTTTATATTCTCTCAAATACCCATACTTTATAATTGATGATTTTTCAGATGAATCAGAAATAGATAATAGTATATTTTCTTTTACTCTTCCTTGTTATCCTAATCTAAATAAGATAATTATTAAATCGTCATTAGGAATTGCCTTATATGAGATTACCTTAAATAACCTATGTTAAAATGAATCATCAAATCAATTCAAAAAGAAGAAATATCAGTTTTATTTTAGTCCATGTTTTATTGATTATATTTAATGTTTATCTAACTGAATCTGCCGTGATTAACGGAGGTTCTTTTCTAAGCTATAAGGATCCTTCCTATGCTCTTGCATGTATTGATGGAGAGCCAGATCTAATATTCTTCGAGAGTAATTCTCAATTGATTAGATTAGATAGCCCAATATATCAATATTGTTTAAATAGTCCTAGAATTAATCTATTAATTAGGTCTTTCCCTAATTATAACCTGACCGCTGCTTCTTTTCCGGGTAACTTACCTTCTCATGTTAGATCTTCGCCGTTTTTTTGTCTAATGCCAGATTTTTGCGGTTGTATTAAAAATTGTTTTTCTCAAGATTTTTTAGATCAAGATGAAGAAGATAATTGTGTGTCCAATTGTTATAGAAATGATAGAGAAAATTGTAATCCTTTATTTGGAGGTAGGCCTGGGCCTGGAATTGCGCTAAGAGCTACTTCGGATAGTAATGGAGAAAAGATTTGCAATATTAATTCTAAGTTCTCAAAATACTATCCAAAGGATATTAGTAAATTTGTAGGTATAGATGGATTTGCTATTTGTGGAGAATGTAGGAATGATGAAGATTGTTTCAATAAGTGGACATTCGATGGAATTTATGATTTTGTGAATAGAGGAGGGAAATATGAATGTTTAGATAATGGTTACTGCCACTACTACATTGAATATGGTCTAGATAGAGACCCTATATTATTTTCTCCTTCAAGTAATGGAGAAGAATCATCAAATTCAAAAATATTAATGACAGGTGTAGTAGGTTTTATTCTTCCCACTAATCGAGTGATTAGTAGTAATTCTGAAGTTAGTAATGATTTCAGTAACTCTCCTATTCCAATAACAGAGAAAGAAGAAATAAAATTAGAGTATAAGGGTAAGACCTACGTTTTTGAGTTTAAAATCAATACTATTATCCTTAAAAATAGCGCAAGCCTTACTGAGGGAGATAAAAAAGCTATTACTGAAAAAATGAGTTGGGCTATGGGATTATGTAACTCTGGGTTAGCTTCTTTTTTTACTCTTGGAACAAATGACGAACTTGTTTTTGACACGCTTAGAGATGATTTAATTAGTAAGGCTTCAGAACGTACAGAAAACTTCATTGTTACTGTAATCATGACAGAAGATGATCCAATGACTAGAAAGATGTATAGTTTACTCACTGATGGTCTTAAATTAAACATTGACTTTCTTCCTCTCTGTTTTAATTATGGTGATAATAAGTATCTTTGTATTGCGAACAATGTGGATACAAGTTCGAAAAATGACTTATCAAAAGTAAAGGAAGTTATTGCTAAGATGTACATTCTTAAGGAAAATAGTGTAGCAGCCTTTTATAAAGCTAAGGAAATACTTCCATTCTATAGGTTAAATAACGATAAACTTTTAAAGGAGTATAATAGTATAAGGGTGATTAGATGATAATCAACCTTTAAATAATCATTTTAATTTTATCTTAAAAATTTTAATTATTTCCTTCGTCTTTTAAATCTTCTTTATTTATCCTCTTCTATCTTTTTTATTAGGTGTCCTATTTGCCTCTTTCTCTTTTTTACCTATTACTTCTTTTTTGATTAAGTCTTCATCATTCTTTTTACTACTATTCTTTTCTATATAGTTTCTTGATTTTAAAACTTTTAGTAGATAGATAAGGAGAATTACCTCAAGGAAGGTTAGAAATGATAGAACAAAAGAAATCTTTTTTTTAGGAGAAAGTTCAAATACTGATTTACTTTTTGATAATTCTCTTCTTTTAATAGCCTCAGAATCATCTTGATTTAATGAATCTATTTTAGTTTTATTAATGTTCTCTCCTTTTGGCGAAATACTCTTTACTGCTGACATTACTCTCTCTGTTAGACTAAATGATTGTTTTGGTTCTTCAATATTTCTTACACTTTCCTTATTGCTGCTTTCACTTATAGTATCCTCTTGCTCATCTTGAAGATTCATATTAAAATTAATGGTGACTTGTGGACTGATGGGATTATTATTTGGTTGGATATTTTGATTTTCCTGATCATTCATTATATCATTTGATGAGCTTGGATATGTAGACGAAGTAACTGCTGAACTTGAGTAAGTGTTTGTTGAAGAATAATTATTTATTGGATAAGTGTTTTGATTATTTGGAAAGATATTAATGGTTGATGAACTAGTATTTTGTGTATTTAAATTCGAGTTTGCTGAACTACTTGATTGATTTTGAGAAGATATATAAGTACAGGATAATCCTAAATAACTACATGAATTAATGTTTTTTGGACAATAGACTCCAGGACTTATTTCATTAACACATTGATTGCATAAGTCAAATTCACATAAATAATCATTCATTGCTGGATTG
>JAWAMY010000075.1:0-3225 GCA_038895635.1 Candidatus Pacearchaeota archaeon
CAATATATATGACATCAATCTTGCCTTTATGAGTGTAATTCAATACAGATAAAGCATGATAGTTATCTCCTTCAATTAAAACGTTGGTTGACTTGTTTTTGTCTGTTTTAATTTCTTTACCCTTATCTTCTGTAAGAATAGGCAATTTTTCCTTACACATTAAAGCTACTTGTTCTGGCTTGTCTTCCCAAACAATGCCATATTTCTTTTGCTTCTTGAATTTCTCTAATTCCTTAATTAATTCTTCTTTTGTCCAATTAGAATAATCCTTCTTAGCTATCATATATTTCTTATGAGTTAATCAAGTTTTAACCTTTCTTAAATTTATTCTTTTTTATTTAAGAACACATTTATAAAGGGAGATTATTTAGTGTATTTGTAGCTGTCTAGTAAATATATTTTAAATTTTAAACAATGGCAAGTGATAGAAGTTTTGGCAATGAATTAGATGATAAAAAGTATAATTCTGGAGAGGTCAGTTCTAAAAATAGCAGTGAGGCTAATAAAGAGATGGAGAAATTAAAGAAAGATATGGAGAGTTTAAAAGAATATATTCTTAAGAAATATCATTTTACAATCTCGGTTAGCCTTATACCTCCTCAGTATATTCCAAAAATAGAAGAGGAAGAAGATATCCCAGAATCAGAAAAAAATGAGAGAAGAATTCATTTACTTGTTATAATTCCAGAAGAAAAATTTAAAGATATCCCAAAAATAAAGAGCGAACTTATTGAACATACAAAAAATTCAAAACCAAAGGTTTGGTACCATATTATTACTCCCGTAGATATATGGAATTTTTTAATGGACTCTCGTTATGATTTAAGTTCTGCTATTGCAATGTCTATTCCTCTCTATGATAAAGGTCTTCTTGGTGCTTTAAGAGTAGCAGAAATTCATAAGAATTTAGTTCTAAGAAAATTTGAGAGGTATGTGAATAGTTACGTTATCGCTGGTTCATTGGTTAGAGGAACTGCAACAAAAACTTCTGATATTGATGTTTTTATAATCATTGATGATACTGATGTTAAGAGGATGCCAAGGCTCGAATTAAAAGAAAGATTAAGGGCAATGATCTATAGTTATATTGTTGAAGCTTCAGCTATTGCAGGAACAAAGAATAAGCTTGAACCTCAAGTATATTTACTTACAGAATTTTGGGAAGCGGTTAAAGACGCTCATCCTGTTATGTTTACTTTTATCCGTGATGGTTACCCCCTATATGATAGAGGAACTTTTATTCCTTGGAAACTTTTATTAAAAATGGGTAAAATAAAACCCTCTCCAGAAGCGATAGATTTATTTATGTCGATGGGAGATAAAGTAGAGAAGATTTCAAAGAAGAAACTTTTAGATATTGTTGTGGGAGATATTTATTGGTCTGTAATAACTCCTTCTCAGGCTTTATTGATGTTATATGGGTTACCGCCTCCTGTTCCTAAAGATACAGCAAAGATATTTGAAGAAACTTTTGTTCAAAAGGAAAAGATTCTTGAGAAAAAATACGCTGAAATTCTGGATAAAATAATAAAAATATATAAAGATTATGAGCATGGAAAGATTAATGAGATTTCTGGTAAGGAAGTTGATGAGTTAATAGAAGATGCTGAGAGTTATGTTTCACGAATGAAAAAATTAAGAGAGGAGATTGAAAAAGTTAGTCAAAAGAAAACTCTTGAACAGGTTGAGAAAGATACTTTTACTTTATTAGAAAATCTTTTTGGCAAGAAATCAAAATCTCAATTAATTGAGATGTTTGAAAAAGAGCTTGTTAAAAAAGGAAAAATGCCTCCGAAAATGACTAATGTTTTAAAAGATATTGAAAATGTTTTAAGCGATTTTAAGAAAGGCAAAGTTAAGAAGGAGGAAGTTGAAAATGCTAGGAAAAATGCCTCAATTTTAATAAATTATCTTATAGACTATGGACAAAGGTGTGATTTAGTTAGCTTGGATAAATCTAGAATGACTCTCTCTTATGGTGAGAATAATAAGAATAAGTGTGAGCTTATAATTACTGAATCTTGCGCTTTTCTAATTCAAGGAGCTAATATTAAAAAAATCACAGATAAAATTGAAGATTCATCTATAGAGGAATTAGAGAAGGCCACATCTGAACAAAAAGGAAAATCTCAATTAAAAGCAAAATCAAAGATTTTTGATTTAATTAAAAAAGAATTGGGAGATTTTGAGATAGTTATATAGCATTGTACGGTACTTTACTTCTCGAATTAATTATAAATAATTCTTTAAGAAAACATTTATTTTTGAATCATCATTTAATTCTTTATGAAATTATTTGTATCTTACGTTCTATTTTTATTTATCATCATTTCTTTGTGATTTTTCTTTCTTCTTTTAATTTATATCTTTTTAATTTCGGATCTTCTTGAAAACATAAAGTTTTAAAAGCTATTTTATTTGAATAATTAACTGGAAATTATATCTTTCCTGGAGTATATGAAAGCAACTATTGTTCAGTTTAGGAGAGGAAGGCATTTAATTAAAGAAAGACACTTTATCTTAAATGTTGGACTGAAGAATAGAGAGGAAGCAGAGAAATTTATAGGAAAAGAAGTTGAGTGGACTTCACCAGGAGGTAAGAAAATAAAAGGAAGAATATCTGGCGCTCATGGTAATAAAGGATTAGTTAGGGCAATTTTTGAAAGAGGGTTGCCCGGTCAGGCTATAACTACTGAGGTTGAAGTAAAATGAAAAGAAATTTAGATTCATATGATTTAATGGAATTTAAAACTCTGAATAATAACTATTATTCTCTAAAAGATTATTATTCTAAGAGGGTTAATTACCATATTAATAGGATTATTAATTCGCAAGATATTCATGGTTTTAATAAAGAAATGGATAATATGACTTGTTGGTTAAGTGGCTTTTTAAATTATTTACTTAGAGAAGAGATAAGAATTGAAGAAAATATACCATGTTTTATAACTAATGAAGATTTAAGAGATTTAGGTATGAGGATATTAGAGATAAGAAAGCAAAAGGAGGGTCTTTTGGATTAACAATGGCATCATTAAGAAAAGCTGGGGCCTATTCTAAGAAGTATGCTCGTCCATATACAAGAGTTTCTAAAAAGAGAACTAAGAATTTTATAAAAGCTGCTCCTCAACCGAAGATAAATAAGTTTAACATGGGATTAAAGAAAATGTTTGAGGAGAAAAAGTTTGATACTGTTATCCGCGTTTTGAATGCGGAAGATCAGAA
>JAWAMY010000076.1:0-3182 GCA_038895635.1 Candidatus Pacearchaeota archaeon
TTTTTAGGAACAGGACAAGAATATAAAGATATAGAAAAATTCTCTCCAGAAAAAGTAATTGATAGTCTTGAATTGTGATACCACAACTTTATTAATGTATAAAATATTCATTTTGCTATGTTAGAAACATTAGGAAATGTACTTAAGAGAAGTATAGATAAAATAACCTCTGCAATTTTTGTAGACAAAGCTCTAATTGATTCAATAATAAAAGACCTGCAAAGAGCCATGATCTCTGCGGATGTTAATGTTTACCTTGTCAAAGAAATAAGTGAAAGAATAAGGAGAGAAAGTGAAAAGAATATAAAAGGAATTGAGAAAAAGGAACAGCTAATTAAGCTGTTGAGTGATGAGATTCAAAGGATAGTTGGAGGAGATAAAAAAGAATTAAATCTTGAAAAAAAAGATAAGATAATTTTTGTAGGCCTTTATGGAACCGGTAAAACAACAAATATTGCAAAACTTGCTTTTTATTATAAGAAGAGAGGGAAGAATGTAGCTTTATTAGGTTTAGACACGCATCGTCCTGCAGCTTCAGAACAACTTGAACAATTAGGGAAAAAAATTGACGTACCGGTATTTATAGATAAATCTGAAAAGGATCCTTTAAAGATATACACCAAATATCAAAAACAATTAGAAAAATACGATTTAGTTCTTATAGATACTGCTGGAAGAGACGCACTTGAAAGATCATTGATAAAGGAAATTAGAGAAATCTCATCTTTAATAAAACCCTCCCATACAATATTAGTAGTAGCAGCAGATATTGGACAGGCAGCTAAAAAACAGGCAACTGAGTTTAAAGAATCATGCAACATTGATGGGGTTATAATAACACGAATGGATTCTAGTGCAAAAGCTGGCGGAGCACTAACTGCATGTTACGAAGCCAATGCTCCTGTCTATTTTATAGGAACAGGAGAGAAGATATTAGATATAGAAACCTTTAATCCAAAAACATTTGTATCCAGACTCTTAGGCCAAGGAGACCTAGAAGCTTTAATAGAAAAAGTGCGATTAGCTTCTTCTGACAATGAAAAGAAGATCGAGGAATCAATAAAATCTGGCAAACTAACATTAAATGACATATATTTACAAATCGAATCAATGCAATCAATGGGTTCGTTAAGCAAAATAAAAGACTTAATACCTGGACTTGGAAAAGCAAAAATTCCTGATGAGATATTAGACAATCAAGAGTCAAAAATTAAAAAATGGAAAGCAGCAATAAACTCAATGACGAAAGAAGAGATTGAGAATCCAGAGATTATGGAAAAACAAACATCAAGAATTTCAAGAATATCAAAAGGCTCTGGAGTACCAACTTCTGAGATAAGGCAATTAATAAAACAATATAAGATAATAAAAGAATTAGCAACATCAACAAGAGATATCAGCAGTTTAGAAAATCCTGCAAATTTATCTCAAAAACAATTAATGAAGCTAGCAAAAAAATTTGGAAGAAAAGGAATAATAAGATAAACTTGAATTTATAAGAATAATGGAATTTGAGATTATTCAACAAGGAGCTGAAGCAATAATTCTATTAGATAAAAAAAATAATCTCATTATAAAAGAAAGGATAAAAAAGGGTTACAGAATAGAAGAATTAGATAAAAGAATAAGAATAACAAGAACTCGTCAAGAAAGAAAACTTCTCGAAAAAGCATCAAAATTAATAAACAGTCCAATCCCAAAAGAAGATCATAATAAAAATTCAACAAGAATAGTAATGCCTTTTATAAATGGAAGAAAATTAGCGTCCTTTTTAGATGAAACAGAAATAAAAGAATCAGAAGAAATATGTAAAATAATAGGGAATTCAATTGCAAAATTACATGACTCAAATATAGTTCATGGAGATTTAACAACTAGCAATATGATTATAGATGAAAACAAGAAGATATGGTTTATTGATTTTGGATTAGGATTCGTATCGGAAAGAATTGAAGATAAAGCAGTTGACCTTCATTTAATAAATCAGGCAATTCAATCGAAGCATTATAAGGACCCCGAGAGGTACTTTACAAAGATTTTAGAGGGTTATTCTATATCAAAAAATTACAAAAGAACATTAGACCAGCTAAAGAAAGTAGAAAAAAGAGGTAGATATAAAGGAAGAATATAAAAAAGCTTTTTAAATACATTTAATTAAAGATTAAAAAGCCCCGTAGTATAGCGGTCAAGTATTCTGGTCTTTGGAACCAGAGACCCAGGTTCGAATCCTGGCGGGGCTATAGATTTTATAAGAATTTTAAAGGATAATCTTAATAAATAAACTAAAAAGCAGTTCTCAAAAACTTTAAAAAGATAGTTTCAGAAAAGATATAGTATGGTAGAAAAAAAAGATAAAAAAAAGATTAAAATACCTGAGAGAGCTAGAATAGAAGGATATGTTGAAGAAATAATAGAACTTGGAAAAAAAAGAGTTCCTCCTGCAAAAATAGGATTAATAATAAAACAGAAATATTCAATACCAAAAGTAAAGATTCTTGGTAAAAAAATAAGTTCTATACTTAGAGAAAATAATATTGAAATTAAAAATGATGCTCAAATAGTTGAAGAAAGAATCAAAAAACTCGAGGCACATTGTCAAAAAAACATTCAAGATAAGCGTGCTAAAAGAGACCTTGTAAGATATGTCCATCTAAAAAGGAAATTAGAGAGATATCAAGAAAAACAAACAAAATAATAAAAGAGGATTATGATTGAATCTTTAAGAAAATTTACAACGGAGTTTCTATCAAAAGCAATAAATAAGGAAGTTCAAATTATTAGTCACTATGATACAGACGGAATAACGTCAGCAGCAATAATAATTACAGCGCTTCAAAGGAAAAATATAAGGTTCTCATTGAAAATAGTTAAACAATTAGATGAGGATACAATAAAGTTACTGGATCAAAATAAAATCTTACTATTTCTTGATTTAGCATCAAACAGTTTTGATTATTTAAAAAAATTAAAATCAGAGATATTTATTTTAGACCATCATGAAATAATGTTAAAGATACCAGAAAATGTAAGAATAATAAACCCTCATTTGTTCAATGAAGAAGAGATAAGTGGATCTGGTCTTGCATACCTTTTTGCAAAACAAATTGATGAAAAGAACAAGGACTTAGCATATTTAGCAGTAATAGGAATGATAGGTGATTCTCTTGAAAAGAACATCACAA
>JAWAMY010000077.1:0-3153 GCA_038895635.1 Candidatus Pacearchaeota archaeon
CTTCAACTTTTTTCTTTTTTGACTTGTCATCTATTTTCCATACTTTAAATAAGAAAACTGCAATTAAACAAAATATTGCGCTTAAGAGGAATATTATCTCAAATCCGAATCTTTCACTCAAAATTCCAGCAATTAATGGTCCAATCATCCAAGCAATATTTGATAGGGTAAAAACTATTCCCTCACTTCGGGATAGATGATATCTTGTTGCTTTGTTTTTAATTATTATGCCAAAACTACTTATTCTTAATGTGAATGTTAAAGTCATTATTGAAGCAAGAAAGAGGAAAACTAATAGATTCCTATTAATTGCAAAAAGAATGTAGAGAATTGCAAAAGCCATAGTTGTTTTAATGAACATCTTTGATTTGTCAGATTTTTCTATTATGGGAATAAAAAAGAAGTAAGAAAAGAAAGACAATAATGAAAACAGTCCAGTAATAAGTGCCACTTGTGAGATGTTATCTATAAAACTATTGATGTAAATTGACCATATTGTATTGATGCATGCGGAAGAGAGGTTAATTATAAGTCCAATTATTCCTAATCTTGTAATAGTGTTTAGATTGAATAGCTCTTTTTTTATTCCAGGCATAATATTAAACTAATTTCCCTACTTTTAAAGTTGATTCTTTTTGCAAATATTTATAGACTATCAAAAACTATTCTTAAATTAAATCACCGAAAGATTTAAAAGGCATATTTTGATATTAGTATTTAATCGTACGATTATAAATGGAAACTTCCTGTTTTCACGTCTATAAAATTAAATAGGTACTTTTGCCTCTATGCATATTTTTCAGCCAAAACACTCAAAGATGTCAAAGAAAGAAGAGGAAGAGTTACTTAACAAGTTAAATGTTTCTAAATCTCAACTACCAAAAATCAAATCTAATGATCCAGCCCTTCCAGAAGGATGTAAAGTTGGAGACATAATTAAAATTGAGAGAAAGGAAGGAGACAAGACCTTCTTTTATTATCGAGTTGTTGTTTAAGATGAATAATCCGCTTAATCTTCAGTTGGGTAGTAGAGAACATCTCATAATCAGAAAATATCTTTCTGAAAATTCTTTAGTTGAGTCTAACCTTAAATCCTTTAATAATTTTATAGAGAAAAGAATGCAAGAAATTGTAAATGAGGTTTCTGATAGTATTGAGAATGATGATATTGAGATAAAGTTAGGAAAAATTAAGATTCTGAAACCAAACGTGATTGAATCTGATGGAGCAACAAACTTAATCACACCTATTGAAGCTAAATTAAGGAATCTTACATATTCTGCACCAATAATTCTTGAGATTATGATAAAGAGTGATGGACAAATTGAGAATCAGGAAGTTGAGATTGGTAGAATGCCTATCCTAATGAGAAGCAAAGCTTGTAATCTTTATGGAATGTCAAAAAAGGAACTTGAAGAAAATTACATTGATCCAGAAGATCCTGGAGGATACTTTATAGTTAATGGAAACGAGAGAATTATGGTAATGACAGAAGATCTTGCTGCAAATCAACCATTTATTGAAACTATAAAAGATAAACCAGTTTTAAGGTTATTTTCTTCAAGAGGATCATATAGAATACCTATTACAATTTCAGAGTCATCTGATGGAATTATTGAAGTATCCTTTAGTCGTTTTAAGAATATCCCTGCAATTGTTCTATTAAAAGCTCTTGGTTTGAATAAAGAATCAGATATTGCTAAATATATTGGAAAAGAGAATGATAGCTTAATTGTTAATTTATATGAGTATGCTAAAGTCTCTGGAAGTGAAGAGGCAATGATGATGATTGCAGAGAAAACAAGCGTTCAAGGAACTAAGAAAGAAATACTTGATAGAATAAAACAACGAGTCGATTCATACTTATTGCCGCATATAGGCACAAAAAAAGAAAATCGGTTAGAAAAAGCAATAACTTTATGTAAACTTATTAAATTATTTATGATCTTTAAAGAAAATCCAGAACTTAAGATAGATAAAGACCATTACGCTAATAAAAGAGTTCGTCTTTCTGGGGATTTACTTGCTGATTTATTTAGAGTTAATCTTAATATTTTTGTTAGAGATATTCGCTATTCTCTTCAAAAAACTCTTAAAAGAAAGAAGTTCTATAGCATAAAGACCATTGCTAAGTCTACTCTTTTCTCTCATAGAATTAAATCAGCAATTGCAACAGGCAGCTGGATAGGTGAGAAGAAAGGAATAACTCAAAATATGGATAAAACTAATTATCTTTCAATTGTTTCTTTATTACAGAAAGTCTCAAGTACTCTTGCAGGAGAGCAAACAAACTTTATGGCCCGTACTCTACATCCAACTCACTATGGAAGATTCTGTCCAATTGAGACTCCAGAAGGAACTGAGATTGGTTTGAGAAAGAACCTTTCTATAATGGCAAAAATATCAACCAGACTTGAGATGGATGACGGAGAGATAATCAAGGAATTTGAGAAATTAGGACTTAGCAAGGAATCAAACGGTATTGAAGTTTTCTTTAATGGCATCTATATTGGTAACATTGAGAATCATCTTGAATTTGTGAATAGCGTAAGAGAGTTAAGAAGGAATCAAAAATTACCCGCAGAATTAAGTGTAAGTTACAATAAAGATTTAAATATGATTTTTGTTTTTGGAGATACCGGAAGAGTTTTGCGACCTTTAATCATTTGTGATAATGGTATTCCAAGACTTAAAGAAACTCATATTGATTTACTTGAAAGAAATGAGTTAAGATGGAACGATTTGATAAACTATGGATTAATTGAATATATTGATGCTTCTGAGGAAGAGAATGCTCTTGTAGCCCTTACTCCGGAAGATTTAACTCCTGAGCATACTCATCTTGAAATTGATCCAATCGCTTTACTTGGACCGGTTTCAAGTATTGTTAGTTTTGCAAATCATGATCAGTCATCAAGGTTAATAAGAGGTAGTAAAACACAGAAACAAGCTCTTGGACTTTATGCAGCAAATTACTTATGTAGATTAGATACAGATGTAAGCATTCTTCATTATCCACAAAAGCCAATTGTTCGAAGCTTTGTTTATGATTCTTTGAACGTTTATCCTGCAGGTCAGAATATAGTGGTGGCAGTTATGACTTATGAGGGTTATAATATGGAAGACGCAATAGTCATAAATAAAGGGAGTGTT
>JAWAMY010000078.1:0-3143 GCA_038895635.1 Candidatus Pacearchaeota archaeon
AAAATATTCAAAAACTATATGATTTTTACCTTTCTTACAACATTCGGCTTTGTTAACTTTGCGATAATAGGCTATCATCTAAAGTACAATTCGATATTTATAGATGCCATTATTCCAATACTTTATGCTTTTGCAATGGTAGTAGATGCGCTTGCAGGAATTTTTATCGGAATTTTGTATGACAGAATGAAAAAGAAAAGCCCGAATTTTAATATACTATTAATTATTCCTATATTTACAGCTATTTCTATTCTACTATTATTTTCATTTAACATTTTTGCAATAATTCTTGGAACATTCTTCTGGGGTTTTGTATTAGGTACGCATGAAACAATAATGAAGGCAATAATAGCGGATATAACAAAAAAGGAGAAAAGGGCAACATCTTACGGAACATTTAACATATTGTATGGTTTTTCATTATTTGCAGGAAGCTCTGTTGCAGGATTTTTATACGAGACCTCTTTACTTATGCTTATTATTGTTATGGTATCATTTCAGATTTTTAGTTTGGTATTTTTCTTGAAGAATTTTGTACAATTAAAAAGAAAATAAATTTTCTATGCCTCTAGATTTTTGCGTTTAAAAAATTAACTATTTTAAATCTTATCAAAGATGATTAAAAAGGTAACGCGAGAAATAAAAGAAATTATAGAAGAATTATATCAATTAGGCTATAGTTACAAAGAAATAAGTGAGATAGTGGGATTATCACCTTCTACAACATATAAATACATTCTACTAAGAAGAAAGGGAGTAGATTCTAACGTAACATATGCAGATTATTTTGCTAGAGAAAAAGGATTCAAATCATATAAGGAATATAAAACGTACTTAGCAAGAAAAAATGGATATGAATCTTACGGTCTTTATCTAATTGATCAAGATTTTGAAAGATCTAAAAGAAATAGAAAATTAGGAAATCTGATAAAAGAAAGATTAGAAACTCTAGAAAAAAATCCAAAATGGCTTGCCAGAAAGCTAGGAGTTTCTAGAAGAACTGTTTATCAATATCTAGAAGGCACAAGGTTTCCTTCAAAAGAAATATTGCCAAGCTTATTTGAAATTTTAGGATTACCTTATCAAATTCTAGAAGAGATAAGCGAAGAATAATCATAAAAATAATTATAAATTCTCTCGAAAAATCGATTTTAAACTTTATAAAATCTCGAAAATAAAAGAATAAAATATGATACCCGAAGTTTTTGGTTTTAACGCTTTTTTTGCTCTTGCTATCGCAACTGCTCTTTCTGGCACGCTAATCGCTGGAGTTTGGGATTTGTTAACTACCGAGATTCCAGATGAGATTCCTTATTTCATGGCTTCCTTTGGAATTTTTCTTTGGTTTATTTACATGCTAACAACTGGAAGCACAATAGAATTTCTAACATCGCTTTATATCGGTAGCATTTTCTTAATCTATGGTTATGTTTTGTATAAAACTGGCCATTGGGGCGGTGGCGATGGCGCTTTGTTAGCAAGCCTTGGCTATCTTTTACCCGTAATACCGAGAATAGATTTCTTCCCGCTCCATTTTTTCATAAATCTTTATGTTGCTGGCGCTTTTTGGATTATAATCTACTCTTTAGCAGTAGGGCTTGTTTTTAAACAAGCAAGAAAAAAGATTCTTAGGGGCTTAAGAAATAATCCAAGAGCTAAGCTTTCGGCAGCTTTTTCGATAATGTTTTTCATTCTATCCTTTTTCGATAAAAATATGCTACTTGCTTCTCTCTTGTTTCTTCTTCTCCTTTTTTACGATTATGGAAAGTTAGTAGAAAGATATGCTTTTAGAAAAAGAATACATGCATCTAAATTAAAGGTTGGTGATGTTTTAGCAAGCTCTAAAATCTGGGTTGGCTTAACCGAAGACGAAATAAAAGAAATAAGAAAAAAGCACGCAGTTGTTGAAATAAAGGAAGGCGTAAGATTTGGTTTGGCGTTTTTCATTGCATTGCTTTTCACTCTTATCTTCAATGGAAGCCCGATTGTGAGTTTTTATCTTTCAATTCTATTTTGATTTTTAAGTCAAATATTCTTAATTAAAGTTTCATATTTTTCTTAAAGGCTTACATTTGAAAAATTATAAAAAACTAAATAGATTAATAAATCTGAAGAAAATAGTAATAGATAGTGGAACAATCTTAAGTTGATGAAAAAATGATTACGAAATTGCCATATAAAATAATAGTAGAAGAGTCTGTAAAAGGAAGATTATTAGATTTTTTTAAAGAATTTAATTCAATAAAAAGCATTGCAATAATTTGCGGGAAAAATACTTTTAATATTGTAGGAGAAGATGTTAAAAAAGAGCTTGAAAAGGAATATAAAGTTGATATATTTTTAGTAGATTCTGATTTTAGTGAGAAAGATCTTATAGAAAAGCTTGCTAATGATATAAAAGGATATGATATAGTTATAGGCATTGGAGGTGGAAGAAACATAGATATTGCAAAATACTCTTCTCTAATTGCAAAAGTTCCTTGGGTAGCATTTCCTACAGTGCTTTCACATGATGGTGTAGTTTCTTCAAGAGCTTCTATAAAATCCAATGGAAAAAGAATTTCTATTCAGGCACAAGAGCCGATGGGAATTATAATAGATTTAGAAGTTGTTAGAAAAGCTCCTTATAGAAATATTGCGGCAGGTTTTGGTGATTTGATTAGTAATATAATAGCTGTAGAAGATTGGAAGCTTGCGGCAAAAAGAGGAAAGGAAAGGTATCACACGCTAATAGGAGAGCTTTCTTTACTTTCAGCAAGAGCTGTTATAGAGCATGTAGATGAGATAAGAAATTTAGATCTTCATGGTTTAGAAGTTCTTGCTTGGTCTTTAATATGCTCCGGATTTGCAATGAATATCTATGGTTCTTCTCGACCATGCTCAGGAAGTGAGCACAACTTTTCTCATGCATTAGATGAGCTTGGAAGCAATGCCTTGCACGGAGAACAATGCGCTTTGGGCACAATAATAATGAGCTATTTGCATAATAAAGATTGGAAAGAAATAAGAGATATTATAAAAAGGGCAGGACTTCCGACAAGCGCGAAAGAGATTGGAATAAGTGAAGATATTTTAGTGAAAGCTTTGGTTATTGCAAAGCATGTAAGAGAAAGATACACTATACTTGATGAAGTTGATATTAG
>JAWAMY010000079.1:0-3115 GCA_038895635.1 Candidatus Pacearchaeota archaeon
TTAGATGAAGGTATCTTTTATCTTCAGGATTAAAGATTATTCTTTCGCAAGTACATATTAATTCTGGACGAGTTGTTGCAATTATTATCTCCTCATTTGTTTCTTTTACTTTCCATTTTATGTAATTAAATGTGGATTTTATTTCTTTGTATTCGATTTCAGAATCAGCAACAGTTGTTTGTAGTTTTGTATCCCAATTATTAATTCTATTATCTTCATAAATGATTCCTTTTTTATATAATTCAATAAATGTACTTTGTGTTAATGTACGGTACTCTGGAGAATCGGTAAAATAAACTGAGCCTATTTTATTGTCTTTTTTGTATGAGCTGAAAGAAATTCCAAGTTTTGCAAATGTGTCCATCGACTCTAGAGAGGTTTCACTTAAAAGCCTCTCACAATATTCTAAAAATTCTTTTCTTGTTAAGTTAAAAGCAGAAATGTTGTATTTTTTTTCAGCTCCTATTTCAATTGGTAGACCATTTCTATCTAATCCTAACGGAAATAAAACTTGAAATCCTTTCATTCTTTTATATCTTGCAAAAAAGTCCATATAACAATAACTTGATGCATGTCCTATGTGTATTGGAGAATTAATATAAGGAGGAGGAGTATCAATTGAATATATTGGTTTTTTTGATTGTTCATCTATTCTATATATTTCCTGATTTTTCCAATTTTCAGTTATTTTTGCTTCAATTTCTGAACTCCAAGATTTTACTTCGCTTATTTTTATAGGTATCTCATATTCTGCCATCTCTTTAATACGAATCTAACGATTAAAAGCCTTTTGATATTCTATTCTAGATAAATTTTTAAACTATTACTTGTTCTTTTCTTTATGGCTAAAGATAATTCAATAAGTATGCCTGGAGTTTTTGGCGGATTAATGAGGTATAATGAGGAGTATGATAGTAAATTTAAGATAAGTCCAGAACAGGTTATTATTTTTGTTATCCTTTTACTTTTGATGGCTCTTGGACTAAAGATATTTTTTCCTATTTCTTGATTTAATTATCGATTATTTTAAATACTACCTATTTCTATTTAATTTGTCTAAACTTTTTGGAGGAAGATGAATATTGATCCTAAAAAGATATCTTCTTTAATGAAGCAAATGGGAATTGCTCAAGAAGAAATAAAAGCTAATCGAGTTATTATTGAGAGGGACGATGGAAAAATCATTATTGAAAATCCATCTGTTTTAAAGATTAAACTTTCCGGAAATGTTTCTTGGCAAATAACTGGCGATGAGAGAGAAGAAATATTCTCTGAAGAGGATATTAAAATGATTATGGAGAAAACTGGAGCTAGCAGAGATAAAATCATAGATAGTTTAAAAAGAACAAATGACATTGCTGAGACAATTCTTGAGTTAAGCTAATTTAGTTAGATAATTTTTTATACTCTCTATCTCTTTTCTTTTTATGAAAGTTTCTGAAGTAGCCCCAAATACAAGAGTTAAGTTACATACAAAAAATGGAGATTTCTCTTGTATCATTCTTGATTCTCCGAATCCTGAGGTTATATTGGTGAAACTTGAATCTGGATATAATATTGGAATTAAAGAAGAGGATATTCTCAATTTGGAGATAATTGGAAATAAAGATAACTCAAAAGAAACTAAAAGTTCCTCTTTGAATAGGTTGCATGCTAGATCAAGAGTTGGAAATGCAAAATTAGGTAGGATTGCTTTAATTGTTACCGGTGGGACCATTAGTTCAAAACTTGATAAACAAACTGGAGCAGTTAAATGGCTTACAAATCCTCAAGAACTTCTAGATCTTTATCCCGAACTTAAGCAAATAACAAATATTTCTGAAATAAAAGTTCCATTTATGAAGGCTTCCGAGAATATGGGTCCTAAGGATTGGGAGATTTTGTCAGAGATTACCGCAAATTTTTTGAATTGTAAATCTATTGATGGTGTTGTCATTACTCATGGTACTGATTTTTTACATTATAGTGCAAGCGCTTTAAGTTTTGCATTGTCAAATCTAAATAAACCAGTTGTTTTAACCTATTCTCAAAGAAGCAGCGATAGAGCTTCCAGTGATGCAAGACTTAACTTGATTTGTGCTGCAAGAGCTGCTGTGAGTGATATTGCTGAAGTTATGCTAGTAGGTCATGCTAATTTAGATGATGAATATTGTTATGCAATTAGGGGCACAAAAGTTAGGAAAATGCACTCTTCAAGAAGAGACACTTTTAGGCCAATTAATTCAAAACCAATAGCTAAGGTGTTTCCAGATAAAATTGAGATAATCTCTTCATATAATCTTAAAGATAAGGAGAAGAGAGTTAATTTAATATCTAAGTTTAGTGATAAAGTTGCTTTAATAAAGTTTTATCCTGGACAAAATCCAGATATTTTTGACTATTATTTATTAAAAGGTTACAAAGGTTTGATAATCGAGATGTCTGGTCTTGGACATGTTTTGACTGGAGAATCAAATAATAACTGGCTTCCTAAACTAAGGAAAGTCATTAATTCAGGTACAATAGTTTGTGCTGTTCCTCAGACTATTTATGGAAGATTGGATCCATTGGTTTATAGTGTTGGAAGAGAAATTAAGAAAGTAGGAGTTATTTATTTAGAAGATATATTACCAGAAACCGCTTTTGTTAAGCTATGTTGGATATTAGGCAATAAATCCTTATCTAAGGACAAAGAAACTATCTATTCTAATTTGTTAAGAAATATTGCAGGCGAGTTTAATTATAACATTAGAAATGACGAATTCTTAAATTAGTATAACTTATTAGTAGTTACAATAGCAAAGTTTATAAATTCTTAGTTTAATATTCTAATTATGAAAATTGCCTGTATTAATCATAATAGCTCCTTAAGCAATCCAAAAAAATTTTTAACTAGAGTTAAATATGTTGTTGAAGACTATAACCAACTTAATCCTGCTGGTCTTGATTTAGATTTAGTAGTTGGACCGGATTATTCTCTGGTTGAATTTTATGATAAGGATAAAACAGAAATTAATCTTATGAATTCGTCTAGGTATCTAGATTTTTTTTATAGGATTAGTTACGAGAATCCTCGAACTATGTTTTTACCAGGAACTTATTTTAAGAGAGTAGGTTCTAAAGAATTATCTTTAGT
>JAWAMY010000080.1:0-2995 GCA_038895635.1 Candidatus Pacearchaeota archaeon
TATTCCAATCATTATTAAAAATCAAGATTTGAGAAAAAATATTCCTAAAAAATTATCAGAGAATATAGAAATTTTACAAGAAAAGCATCCTTTATTGATTTATTCCCTGATGGATAATAGAGATTGGAATGTGAAGGAGCTTTGCGAGAAAATTCTTGTGATAGACAATGAAAGCAAAATTGTAAAGTTCATGTCTTTTATTCTTAGTAAAATTTCTCTTCTTACCCAGCTTGAGGAAATTGGAAGAAAAGATAAGAAAGAAACTTTATTAGAAAACCCCAGAAATAAACTCTTAGAATGGGCTAAAAAAAAGGAATTAGCTAATTATATTATGCAATTAGCAGGAAGAAAACCAGTTAGAATTGGACAATCTTTCAAATGTATACTACATGAAGAAAAACATCCAAGCGCTTCATGGTTTAGAACCTCATCAGGAGAAATAATCTACAGAGATTGGCATAAAGAACATGGAAGCGAATTTTACACACTTGCAGAAGTCTATTACGCCATCAAAACAAAAAAAATTAAAAAACTATCAACATTTGAAAAAGCAAAATGGCTTGAATACCTAATCATAGAATATTTAACCTACCAAAATAAAATCCAAATCTTATCTCCTAAAATAGAAGAATTAAAAAATAAAATTTCATATTTTATAAATATTTTAAATACATTAAAACAATCAACATCTAATATATATATAGGGGGTATTATATTAGATGTTGATTGTCAATCAAAAAAAAATATAAAAAGAGATATATTAGACAAAATCTTTATTGTTTTGTGTTTTTTATTTAGAGAATTTTGTTGTTCCTGTTTATATGGTTATAGTGTTGTGTTGGTTTCTGAGCGATTTCTTGCTGAGAGTTTGGATTTGGAATATTGGGAGGCAAATAGAATTTTAAATCTTTTGTGTGTTCTTGGTTTTTTTGAGAAGAGTGGAGATTTTGAACATGGAGATAGGATTACTTTTGGAGAAGTTTCTTTTGAGGAGATTAAGAGAAGATTTGATATTTTATTCCCAGATGGAAAGGTAAATCTCAGAAAGTTTAATTTTAATTTTGTAGTTGAAAAACTTGGTAGGGAGATTGCTGAAAAGACTTTCAGAAGAGTAATAAAGAACATAGAGCAAGAGAGAGAAGAAAAAATGAGCGAGATAATTTTAAGAGAGTTTAAAGGGAGGATTTTCTAAGAATATAGTAAGAAAAAATAAATGATAACAATTGAAATGAAAGTGTTTGCAAAATTACCGTAAAAAGAGATTGCACTGATTTGCACTAAAATTACACTGTAAAGAAGAAGTAAGTAAATATCATTGTTAGGTAAGCTTCACATCTAAAAAAAATAGGATTGTAAATTTTGGAAAACGGGTTATGAGGAAATGAAAAATAATGAAAAAATACTGAAAAAAGCACTCATATCATCTTACATCCTAAAAAGGAACTTTCAAAATGAATTTGTAAATAAGGGCACGCTTGTTTACAAAGATATGAAAATATATTAAAATATACTTAAAGATATTTTGAGAAGGGGAGAAGTGAGAAATGAAGGTTATAGGTTATGTAAGAGTTTCTACTGATGAGCAAGCTGAAAAAGGATTGAGCTTAGAAGCACAGGAAGAAAAAATAAAGGCTTATTGTAAGGTAAAGGACTGGGAGCTTATAGGGATTGTAAGAGATGAAGGAGCTTCAGCAAAAAATTTAGATAGAGAAGGAATTAAGAAAGTCCTGAATATGATTGAGAGAAATGAAATTGATACTCTAATTGTTTTTAAACTTGATAGGCTTACAAGAAGTGTTAAGGATTTGAACTTTCTACTGGAGCTATTTGAGAAAAAAAATATATCTCTTGTTAGCTTGAGTGAAAATTTTGACACTACTACAGCTACAGGAAGACTTATGCTTAATCTCTTGGCTTCAGTTTCTCAATGGGAAAGAGAAGTTATAGGGGAAAGAACTAAGGCAGTAATGAGATATCTCAAGGAAAGTCAGAAAGTATATTCAAGACCTGTTTATGGATATGACATTGTAGGGGATAGATTAATCCCAAATCCTAAGGAACAGAGAGTTATAAAGCTTATGAAAGAGTTAAGAGAACAGGGATTTTCGTATAGGGAAATAGCTGAGTATTTAGAAGAAGAAGGAATTCCTACTAAGAGAGGGGGGAGATGGAAGGCTAACACTGTCAGGAAAATCCTGAAAGAAAATTTTGAGAGGAAGGGGATGTTGAAGGTTGGATAAGTTATATACTCCTGAAGAGGTTGCTGAGATTTTGAAGGTGTCAGTTATCACTGTTAAGAAGTGGTTGAGGAGTGGAGAATTGAAAGGGATAAAAGTAGGAAAGTTTTGGAGAATTAGAGAAGAGGACTTAGAAGAATTTTTAAGAAATATTTTAAAAAAAATGGAATTAAAATTTAAAATTAAAAAGGTAAAAAAGGATAATAATATTTTACTAAGTGTTGAGGGAGAAAATTTAGGAAGAATTATTGGATATAACGGTAAAACTTTATCTGCCCTTGAGTTTATCTTAAGATTATATGGTGCAAGATTAGGAATACAGGGAGTAATTACTTTAGATATTGATCATTATAGGGAAAGAAGGGAATTTCAACTTATAAATTTAGCTAAAAAAATAGCTAAAAGAGTAAAAGAAGAAAAGAGAAAAATAGCTCTTAATCCTCTTCCTGCAAGAGAAAGGAGAATTATACATATAGCCTTACAAGAAGATCCCTTTGTTTATACTTATAGCGAAGGGGAAGAACCTAAAAGAAGGGTAATCATAGCACCAAAAGACGTATGAAGAAATATTTAAGTGATGACATAGTTGCTATATCCACACCATTAGGACATAGTGGAATTGGTGTAATTCGCCTTTCTGGTCCCAATGTATTTTCCATTGTTAAAGATATTTTTATACCTTTTAAAAAGGGAAAGGATATAAGTAAAGTTCCATCTCATACCCTTCATTATGGAAAAATTACTGATGGAGAGAGAAT
>JAWAMY010000081.1:0-2946 GCA_038895635.1 Candidatus Pacearchaeota archaeon
AAATACAAAGAAAAAATCCAAACAATTTATATTGACCCACCTTTTAACAAAGAACAAGATGCCGATTACCTATATAATGTTAAATACAAAGACTCTACTTGGGCAAGTATGTTAGAAAATAGGCTTAGACTCGCAAGAGATTTTTTATCCGAAAAAGGTAGTATATTCGTTCGTTGCGATTATAATGGAAATTGGATTGTTAGACCTATAATGTATGAAATTTTCGGTGTGGAAAATTTTAGGAATGAAATAACAATTAGAAGGACAGAAGGTAAAAGTAGAATTGAGGGATTGTCTTTTTCAATTGGTACGGAGAGTTTGATTTTTTTTGCAAATAGTGATGAACAAATCTTTTCTATCCCATTCGTTAAAACTGAATTATTTGAAAATATTGAAATCTTAAAAGAAAAAATAAAGAAGTATTCTGAAGATATAAGAAAAAAACTCAATCTAATTCTTGATGAAATATTTTGGTTGGAGCTAGATCATCGACCTGGTGAAAGAACTACTTCATCTACCATAGAAGTTTATGGTAAATTGTTTAAAGCCCCTAATGGTAGACATTGGATTCTTAACCAAAAAAGGATAAATGAAGCCATATCAAAAGAGAAGGTAAGATTAATTTGTGTAAGTTGTAAAACTATATTCAAAGAAGAAATTTTAAAGTGTAGAAATTGTAATGGTAATGAATTTAAAATTCAAATTTATTATGATGAAGAGAGTTTAACCACAAATTGGACAAGAATACAAAGTTATGCTCAAACAAATTTTAATGGAATTAAATTTCCTACTGAAAATTCTGAGATTTTATTAAAATACATACTTCTATCAACTTCGTTAAAAGGAGATTTTATTTTAGATTTTTTTCTTGGTTCGGGTACAACAATTTCAACAGCACAAAAGTTAGGAAGAAGATGGATAGGCATTGAAATGGGAGAACACTTTTGGACAGTTGTCTTACCTCGAATGAAAAAGGTTGTAGCATATGACAAAACAGGTATCTCAAAAGAAAAAGATGTTCAAGAGATATACAACGAAAAGACAGCAGGTGGTTTCTTTAAATACCAAATATTAGAACAATACGAAGATACCTTAGATAATTTAGAACTCGAAGAAAACAAAGAACTTTCTGAATTATTTAAAGATGAATTTCTGATTAAATATTTTCTTGATTTTGAGACAAGAAATAGTCCATATTTTTTGAATATTAAACAGCTTTCAAATCCCTTTAATTACAAATTAAAAGTAAATTTAACCGAGGTTGGTGAACCACAGGAAAAGATAATTGACATACCTGAGACATTTAATTATTTACTTGGAATAAATGTTAAGAAAATTAAATTCAGACTTAATGGCCGAAAGTATCAATTTATACTGGGAGATAAAGAAGGGCAAAATGTAGTAATTGTTTGGAGGGATTATTCTGATGATTGGAATGAGAAAGATTATTTACAAGATAAAGATTTTATAATGAAAGAGATAGAAGAATGGCAACCCACAATAATTTATGTAAATGGACAGAGCACATTAACAGATAAGAATGGGATGTATGAAATAAGATATATAGAACCTGAATTTAAGAGATTAATGGAAGGATAAGAAAAATGAGGAATATTAAAAATGAATTTTGAGGATAAATACCAAGGTTCTAAATGGATAAAATGCGATTTTCATCTACATTCTCCAGGTGTCCATACCTTCAAACTACCTAATGGATTTAACATCGAAAATGAAGAAGATGTTGAAAAACTATCTGAATTATATGTTGAAGAATTAAAAAAAGCTAATATAAAAATAGGAGCTATTACAGATTATAACATTATAAGAAAAATCTGGTTTGAGAAAATTCGGGATAAGGCTAAAGAAAAAGGTATAGTTATTTTACCTGGTGTTGAATTATCCATTGCTTTAACTGGTGGAAAGTATGGAATTCATATTCTTGTTATTCTTGATGATGACGAAAATTTTGATATAGAAGGTTTTAATAGATTTATTCATAGTCTTGATAAAAAACCTCAAGAACCTTTAGTTACTGGTAGACAACATAAAGAAATTGACTCAAAGTTTGAGCTTGAAGAGCTAATAAAGAAAATTAGAAGTAATTATAATTGCCTCATAATTTTTGCACATCCAGAAGATGATGATAAAGGTTTATTAAAATCTTTTAGCATAAAAGAGGCAGCTAAATATTTAGCAGCAATAAGCCCCGATGCTTTAGAATATACATCCAAAGAATCCGTTTATAGATTAATAAGCACAGGTGAAATTGATAAATATACCTTATTAAAAATACCTATTATAGAAAATTCTGACCCTAAGAGTTTAAAAGAAATAGGGACTAAAGAAAGAGATGGCAAAATAAGATGCACATATCTAAAAATTAGCGATTATAATCTTGATGCAATCAGAGTTGCTCTCTTAGAACCTTTTTTAAGAGTAAGATTATATAATTCGCCAGAATATAATTATACTAAAATTACTAAACTTAAAATCTCAGGAACAACTTTCCTAAAAGATATAGAAATAGATTTTAGTCCTGAGTTGAATACATTTATTGGTGGCAGAGGTGTTGGTAAATCATCAATTATCGAAGCTATCAGATATTGCTTAAATCTGCCTTATTATAGTGAAGAAGTTGAGCAAAGGTTATCTTTTATTGAAAATGTTGTAGGGAGTGGCGGTGAAATAACATTATTTATTGATAAATACTTAGGAAATAAAAAAACTTCCTATACCATAAGTAGAATTTTTGGTAAACACCCAGAGATTAAAGATGAACAAGGAGTAACCCATAAAATTGAACCTCTAAATCTTTTTGATAAGAATAAATCTCCTTTTCTTATAGGTCAAAAAGAATTGTACTTTATTTCTCAAGATGAAAAATTTCTTCTTCAGTTGATTGATCAGTTTATAGGTGATAAAATAAACAATAAGCAAAAAGAGCTT
>JAWAMY010000082.1:0-2837 GCA_038895635.1 Candidatus Pacearchaeota archaeon
CTTTCATATATTTTCTGTAAGTATGTTTGAGTGTTTTTATAATCAAATTGCTTCTTTAGTCTATTACCCTTACTATATGCTTCATTTTTGTAAATTAATTGAGATTTCTTCTCAACCCACAAGTCTTTAAATAAATCACATATAAAAGTAAACCATACAAAATTAAATAATTCTTTAGTAGTGTGAAATTTTCTTTCTTCCAACTCATTTTTTAATTTCTTAACTAATTCTGGATTTACTTTAAGGTTTCTATCGAAAAGCCATTTATATAAGTAAGCAAAGGGAAAATATCCATAATAAACCTTTTCAGGTTCTTTATCAATTGTCTCTCGGAGTTCTTCCAAATCCCAACCATAAACTTCTTCCATTAAGTTAACAAACCCTAGAATACCGGCATCTATAAACCAGTTTCCTGTAAATTCTAGTTTTCCATTATTAATTTGTGTCATTTCAATCTCTTCCATCTTAAACTAAGGTTTTCTAATTTAAATTTTTCTAAATTATTATCGAGTGAATTGAATAAGGCGTTTGAAAAACTCTTAGCCAACTTTTCAGAAAAGAAGGATGCAATTTTCTCTTCTCTTTTCGTTTTATCATTTAAAACTTCTTCAAAATAAACAATATAAGATCTACTTCTTTTATCTAGGAACAAAGAAAAACAAATGTAGTGCTTGTGATCTTTTGAAGAATTTTTACATGGAATTGTCCAGGAGGTTATAAACTTCATTTCAACACCTTATATTCATAAACCCAAATCCTAAACTATTCCTTTCTCCGAATCCGCAGTCGATGCCAAACTCTAATATTTTTTTCTGTTCTTTATTTAAATAGCTAAATATAAATTCCCATAGAGTCCCAATTATTTGTTGCTCTTTTCCATCTATAATTACGTTGCAAACAATAGGCTTCTCTTTAATACATTTAAACTGTTCAAATATTTGAAACTCTTCTATCTTAGTTTTATAAAATTCGTTATACTTCTTAAACAAATTTTCTTCAAGTTGCTTAACAAAAGCTTCGAAAGGGTATGTCGGACGCCAATAAACAAATCTTTTCTTTCTAAACTTCTTTGGTATTCCATATTTATCATAATTTCTCTCTGGTATTCTTATAACAATTGGAGTTGCCGACACTATTCTAGTGCTTTTTTCTAATTTTGTTTTCAATATCAAAAAATCTTCTATTTCAAACAACATCTCACCAATATTAATAGGTTTTTTCATATTTTTTAATTCTTCTATTTTTTCAGCTAAAAATTTTATAAATAAAACGTCTGGAGATGATATGATCAAATTTCTTTTATCACCAACTTTCATATCTCCAATAGGAAAAATATTTGAAAAACAAAAGAACTTATAACCTTTTTT
Organism: Candidatus Pacearchaeota archaeon; assembly: GCA_038895635.1. Classification (GTDB taxonomy): domain Archaea; phylum Nanobdellota; class Nanobdellia; order Pacearchaeales; family GW2011-AR1; genus JACPLR01. Next base: position 1,368 of record JAWAMY010000082.1, read on the forward strand.
ATCATGAAGAACTCTATACTCAGTTTCTTTTAGTAAACGATAGATGAACCCCTGTAATTTATGGAAATATTTCATATCGTAGATACAATTTTTTAAAGCTTCCAATCTTAATAATATTCTCATAATTTTTAATGAAATAATTAAAATTAAATTAATTGAAATTCTTGATTACGAATCAATAAAATAGAGTGTTACAATAAATGTGTTAATTAGAAGAAGCTTTAATCTTTCTTATAGAAGAAGTTGCTTTCCTGACATTTTAAAGTAACAAGAACTCTATAAAAATAGTTTAAATGAGTTTAGATTAAAGTAAAATTTATGCGAAGAAGAAAAGAGGTAAGATCTGAGAGCAAAAAAACCTCTAAGAGAAAAGAAGAGCATATTAAAATATGCTTAGATAAAAATGTTGAACATGGCTCTACTCTTCTTGATGAGATATCATTTTGGAAATTTGAAGATATAGATTTTATTCATAATGCATTGCCAGAAGTTGATTTAGAAAAAATAGATATAAGCGTAGAATTTCTTGGGAAAAAGCTAAATGCTCCGATAATAATATCTGGAATGACAGGAGGGGCTAAAATCGCTGAAAAGATTAATAAAAATCTTGCAAAAGCTGCTGAAAATCTTAATCTTGCTATGGGCGTTGGTTCCCAAAGAGCTGCAATAGAAAATAAAGAGCTTGAAAAAACTTATTATGTAAGAGATGTTGCTCCTAATATTTTCTTAATTGCAAATCTTGGAGTTATTCAACTTAATTATGGTTATGGAGTTGAAGAAGTTAAAAGAGCTATTGATATGATAGATGCTAATGCCATAGCTCTTCATCTCAATGCTTTGCAAGAGGCTATACAACCAGAAGGCAATACAAATTGGAGTGGCTGTTACGAGAAATTAAAAAAGATGTGTAAGAGTATAAAAAAGCCTGTGATAGTAAAAGAAACTGGTTGTGGAATAAGTAAAGAGGTTGCAAAAAAGATAGAAGCTGCAGGAGCATCTGCTATAGATATTTCTGGTAGAGGCGGAACTTCTTGGGGAATTATTGAAATGCTTCGAAGAAAGAAAGCAAGTAATAACATAATTGCAAAAGAATGGGGAATTCCTACCGCAATTTCTTTGCTTGAATGCTTAAGCGTAACAAAGATTCCTATTATAGCGTCTGGAGGAATAAGAAATGGCTTAGAGATTGCGAAATGCTTAGCTCTTGGTGCTATCGCTTGCGGAATAGCATTGCCATTGTTAAAACCTGCTTTAAAAAGTAGTGAAGAGGTTGAAAATAAACTAAAAGAGATTATTGAAGAAATTAAAATTGCAATGTTTTTGGTAGGCGCAAAAGATATAAAAGAGCTTAGAAAAAGACCTTTAGTAATAACAGGAAAAACAAAAGATTGGGCAGAAGTTAGAGGGATTGATATAAAAAAGCTTGCAAAAAGATGAAACTAGAATACAATAAATTTAAAATTTTCTCAT
>JAWAMY010000083.1:0-2770 GCA_038895635.1 Candidatus Pacearchaeota archaeon
ATTTCATTAGCATTTTCTATATTAACAAAAACTCCTATAAGGGTTATTAACATAAGGGCAAAAAGACCTCAACCAGGAATAAAAGAGCAACATTTGCAAGGCGTTATTGCACTTTCAGATCTTTGTAATGGAAGAATTAAAGGAGCTTTTTTAGGTTCGAAAGAAATAGAATTTTATCCAAGTGATAAACTTAAAAAAGATATTTTTGTGAAAATATCAACAGCTGGTTCAGTTGGCTTAGTTTTATATCCTTTAATTTTAGCTTCTATTAAAGCAAAAGAGCTTAAGGTTAGAATAGTTGGTGGTGCAACCTTTGGGAAATGGGCACCACCAATAACTTTTTTAGAGCATGCAACATTTGAGATGCTAAGAAGGATAGGAATAGATGTAAAGCTAAATGTTATTCGTCATGGGTTTTATCCTAAAGGTCGAGCAGAAGTTGAGGCAAAGATTTTAGTAAAAGATAAGTTAGATCCTCTAAATTTATATGAGCAAGAAGAAATAGAGCAAATAATCGCTATCTCAACTACATCAAATGATTTGAAAAGAAGAGAGGTTGCAGAAAGGCAAAATAAAGCATTTTTAGATGAAGCAAGAAGAATTTTGAGTGAAAAAGAAATAAAAATTGATAATATATTAACCAAGGAAGATTATGTAGATTCTGCATCATCAGGAAGTTGTATTGTAGCGATGATAAAAACTAAAAATTATATCTTAGCGAGCGATGCATTAGGAGAGTTGAAAATTAGAGCAGAAGATTTAGGAAGAGAAGTTGCAAGAAATCTCTTCAAAATTTATTTTTCAAGAGCTACTCTAGATGAGCATCTTGCAGATCAGTTGATACCTTTTCTTTCATTGGTTGGTAACTCTTCTTTTATTGTTCCAAACATTACAGAGCATATAAAAAATAGCATTTGGCTTTCAAAGATCTTCACAAAAAGAGAAATAATAACTAAAGAGAATAAAATAGAGATTTTATGATCAAGAGTTTGTAAGAATTTTTGCTTTCGCGAAATAAATTATCGATACGAGTTTATTCTAAAAATAAATTATCGAACTAATGAGTCATCTAGTATCTCTAAGTACGGTATACTCAAGTAAACGATATACCAAAATCCAAATAATAGACAAAAATCTTTTTGTTCGCTCTAATTAAACTAATCGCATAGTATAAATAAAATTAAAAAAACAAGAATAATTGAATAATCGCGACAATGAAATGAATATAATCGCGCTAATGAAATAATTTTATTAAAATAAAATTCATCCTAGGATGCTTCCAAACCCAAGCAATGCTTGCTCCTCCTCCTCTTTTATCTTTCTTATTATTTCCTCTTTATTCTCTGCCTCTTTTGCAATATCCTTTAAAATATCTTTTGCTCTGCCTATAGCTTCCTCATTACCATCTATTAGAAAGTAAAACTTGTCTTCGAAAGCTCGAACTACTATGCTTTGCCTACTAATCAGATCATCTTTCTTAATAATATTTTCTACTTTATTCTTATTCTCTCTACTAACTTCAAAAACTACTTGCATATCTTTCTAATTCTCAGAAAGATTTTTAAATGAAATTTTAAAATGCCAAATAGAAAGTGCAAGATAGCTCGAAAGAAATGCAAAAGGAAAAAGATTCTTATTCCCAAATAAAAAATAATGTGAATGATAGCGAATGAATGATAGGACTAAAATGTAAAGCTATTTAAATAACTAAAGTAAAATATTTTTATAGTACGACATCCAAAATTTATTTATATTACTACAAAAGCATCAACTTTACTTATGTCTATAATTGAATGCTTATAATTTGAAAGTGATTTTCGAAAATGATAAGAGAAAAAAATAAGAGTTTAAATCTCAAGGGCGTTACACCAATAATTGCTGTAATTCTCTTAGTAATGATTGTAATAGGAATGGGATTAACCGCTTACTTATTCTTTAGTAGAACTCAAGAAACTTTGCAAAAAGGTACTGAAGAACAGGCAGGAAAAGCTTTTGAAGCTATGTACTCAAAAATAAAGATAGAATCTGTAACTAAAGAAAAAATATATATAAGAAATGCTGGATCTTTTGAAATAAATTCAAGTTATCTCACATTATATGTGAATAATGAAACATACTCCTTTACCATAGGAACAGATGTATTAGAGCCAAACCGGGTTTATGCTTTGCAGCTTTCTCAACCCTTGGGAGAGCAAGCTTATCTTATAAAAGTTACAGCAGGCGCTGGAATAGAAGACTCAAGATATGTTAATCTTGCGATAACCACTACAACTACAACAACATCAATTCCAATAACTATAACAACTACAACCCTACCTCCGGGAGTGACAACCACAACTACAACCCTACCTCCGGGAGTGACAACCACAACTACAACCCTACCTCTAGGAGTCACTACAACAACATTACCAAATACCCCACCTGTAGTAACGCCTGTAAGCTTTAGCGGAAGTACAACTCAAGGCTCTGTTGTAACTTTCATGACAAATGCAACTGATAACGAGCAATCAAGCTCTTCGCTTAATGTAAGACTTTGGGTTGGAAGATGTAATTACAACTCTACGGCAAATTGCACAACCTCTAGTGCTTACACATGGATTCTTAATAACGTTAGCATGACATATTATGCTGGCAATGAATTCCGTTATCAATGGACAATAAATCAGCCAGCTGGAAGCATTATAGGAGCTACTTGTCAAGCAATAGATAATCAAGGAGCAACATCTAATTGGGGAGATAGGTTTCCAATCTTTACTGTAGGCGTGCAACC
>JAWAMY010000084.1:0-2754 GCA_038895635.1 Candidatus Pacearchaeota archaeon
TCAAAAGAGTTACGACCAAAGAATACATCCATTAAAAATTCACGAATTAATTTAGCAGTAAATTTAGAATATGTTTCAGTATGTCCCCAGGAACAAATTTGGTCAAAACCATAAGGAGTACGAACTTTATATCCATTTTCCCCTATAATATCATTTTGTCCACGGGCCCACATTAACATATTATCTTTTTCTACCATAAAGTCTTTCCAAAACTTCATTTCAGCACGATTAATCCATTTTGAACCTATTAATTTTACGGGTTCTCCTGTTTTAGGGTCAGTCATCCAGTTTTGAGCAATTAACACACGGTCATCTGCATAACCTGTAATTTCATACTCTTTGCGCTGCATGTCAGACAAGTAGCCCATTAATTCAATATGTCCGTCAAATTTAACAGTGTTAGCACGGCTAGCTTTTTCGCCATAAATAGCATAAAGCTCTACGTATTCTTGTCCTGTTTCTAAAAGTTTTTGAGGAACAAATTGATTAGGGTCGTCAGTAACTAACTCTACTGTATAAATCCAACCTTGTCCATCTTTATAAGGAGCAACATGGTCAGATACACGGTATTGATAAATAGGGTCAGCTGCTATAACAGAGCCTTGTCTAAACCAATCCTGGTCTAATTTAATACGGAAAGGAGTGCGGTCAATTCCTGGAGTAGGGTTACTTGCTTCCAAGTTTTCCAAAACTACAGCAGGACGAGGAGAGATTTCCTGTTTCCAAGTCCAGGAATCTCCATTTCCTCCTTCCATATCTTCAATATATTTAATTTTACCTCGGCCTTCAGTAAGGTCTAAAAGCGGAGTGGCCTGCAAACTTTGTGAGGCATAAATTTTTGTCAGTACATTAGAAAATACCGCCGGGTCTTCTTCTAAAAGAGATTGCAAATGGTTACTATCCATCATGCCAGACGAGCGTTTACCTTCTCGTACAATTATTTGATTTGCAAATTTCATTGATATATATACTTATTTTAATAGTATTTAAGGTTGTTTCCAGAGTTTATTCTCATTCTTTTTTATAAACTCTTCATCTTCTATATCTAAATTTTCTAAAAGTTCAGTGGATTTTAATCTTGAGTTTGTTTTATTAGCTACTTTTATTCTTTCTACTAAAGATTTTTTATCTTCTGTGGTTATTTTTTTCTTTATTCCTGAAACTAATTTATAACCATCTTTTCTCAAAAGAGCTTGTAAAATAAAAGTTTCTTCGTCTTGTTCTTCTAACATATCTGCTATATTTTTAGAAACTGTTCTTCCATCAGGAAGCTTTACAGTAGGTTTTAATATATAATCTTCTAATTCTTTTCTTTCTTTAGGAGAAAGAGATAAAGGAAGTCCTTTTATTTCTTTTGCAGTTGTTATTTTATTACTTATTGCTTTTCTAAACTCCTGAAGTCTTTTTTCATTCTTTGCATTTTCTTCAGCTTGTTGTTTCAATAATTGCTCTTTTCGATTTTTTTGAATCTCTTCCCAATCTTCCATTGCAGCCTGAGCTTCTTCAGCTAATAGCCCACGTTCTTCTAATCTTTCAATTTTTTCTTTTATTTTAGCATCATTAAAGTTTGTAGTAGCTTTAAAATATTCTCTCATTACTTTTCTTTGATTGCTGACATTATCTTCAATTTCTAAAGATGTTAAATCTTCAGCAGCAACTATTTGCAGATAATCTTGCAAATTGCCACCATTTTTAAGATGTTCTATTATTTCGATACCTTCTGGTGGAACTCCATTAAAAAATTCTTCTTTAATTTTGTCTAAATAATTATCTGAAATTGTACTAAGTACATTTTCTTCTGTATACTCAAAGTCTTCACTTGGGGTTATACCAAAGTTTTTTAATACTTCTTTATATACTTCCTCGTAATTTAAAGAATCCTGACTTGCTTTTTTAGAATCTTTTTTAGGTTTTAGGATAATTTCTTCCTCATCATCTTCCCCTTCTTCTTCCCAATTTTTAATTTTTTTAGAGGTAGAAGTTGTTTCCTGACTTAATAAAGGGTCTTCGATTTCCCCTTTAGCTTCTAATTCTTCTATTTTTTCTAAAAATTTTTCATTTACTGTAAACCCAAAAGGGTCATTAGCATCTATAGGAGCTAAGGGATTTATCTTTTTTTCTGATTCCATAATTCTTAATTTTGTAAATTATTACTGTTATATAACCAACTTAGTTACGTTATTGCTAATTTTGTTTTAAATTTTAAAGCTTTTATAGCATAAAGTTATTTTTTTGTATTTCTACTCTTAACTTTAGCAGCTTGTAATCTTAACTTTTCTATTTGTAAATCATTTTTTTGGTTTTCTTTATCAATTTTAAGGGCTTCTTTTTTTAATTTAAGTTCTTCTTTAGATTCTATTTCTTTTCTCTTTTGCTCTTTTTCTTTAATTTTAATATCCCTTTCTTTAAGACTTAAATCTCTTTCTTTTAATACTTTATTATAATTTTCTTTGATTTGAGCTAAAGACAATTTTCCAATTTCAATTATATCAGGAACATTATTTTCATTTACATCCGGATTATTTAAAGATTGAGTGCCTAAAGCTTTTATCTCAGCTATATAAATATCTTTTTCTCTATCTAATTGATTTTCAATAGATTCATGAAGTCTTTGTTTATCTTTCTCTTCTGCTTCTGCTATTAATTCCATTTGTTTAGCTTGTTTAGCCTCTTCTAATTTTTTAGCTTCCAGTTCTTGTTGAGCCTGGGCAAAAGCTTCCTGTGCTTTTTTAACAGCTTTTAATTGGTCTTTAA
>JAWAMY010000085.1:0-2739 GCA_038895635.1 Candidatus Pacearchaeota archaeon
TTGGATGGCTGGGACATTAGCAACAAAAAGTGCTTTTGAAAGAATATTGTAAAAAAAGAAAAGTCCTTCTTTACCCATACCAGGATTTTCTTCCAGGGTCCAATGTTTTTTTGCCCAGTCGAGTGCAGAAATTATACGTACGTCATTACGCGATACATTGGCATATATAAGAGCTAGCATTCCAGCATATGTCATACTGCCATAAGATCTAAAAACGATTTTCCCCTCGGAATTAGTTGAAGTTCCTGCCTTCGGATCTGATGGGTTATAAAAAAATCCTCCATTATTATCTTCTCCAGCTTCTTTTTTGTTCTGCATTTTTTCAATAAATTTGACCGTTTCTGCCCAGTTAATATCAATTTTTTCTTCAGAAGCAGTTTTTTTTTCAGGAGAGCCATCTCAGACTATAATCTCAGTTTATATACCAGAAGGAGTTAGTTCAATAATTCTCAATAATCAAGAGCTTGTTATTACTTATTTAACTCCATCTGGAGATAATAAGCGTTCTTTCTCCTCAAGAGTTAATCTTACAGGATTCATTAATAATACTGAAGGAACAAAAAATCTAATAATAAAAGCAGGTAAGGATTCAGTCATTATCTCTCCTTTTTATAATCAATAGGCTAGGATGGTTAGAAAAGCACAAGTCAGTATTGAATTAATAATTGTTTCAATTGCAACTATCCTATTCTTCTCAATTTTCTTTATTTCAATTCAAATAAATATTCAGGATAAGCAAAAAAAGAATGAGATTATTTTTATTGAAAATTTCGCTTTTTCTATTAGAGAAGAGATTCAAATGGCATTTAGTGCTAGTGACGGCTATTCTAGGAATTTTGAGATTCCTCAAAAGATTTTTAATAGAGATTATGAAATATCTATTCTAGATGATTCTATTTTATTTATTAATACTACTGATAGTTCAATTGCTCTAGAAATAGGAGTAATTAATGGTTCAATAAAAAAAGGACTAAATGTAATAAGAAAAGAAAATGGGGTTGTTTATCTTAATAAATAAAAAATCACAGGTTTGGGGAATTGATTTGCTTGTTGCAATAATGATTTTTACATTAGGAATATTTTTTGCATATCTTTATGCTCTGAACTATTACTCTGAATCAAAGTCAATTATTGAAGAATTATCTTATGAAGGTTTTTTAATCTCTTCTATACTTTTATCAGAAGGTTCCCCTAGTAACTGGAATTATAATAATTTTAACACTATTGGTATTACGGATAGTGGAAGGATAAATCAAACAAAATTAGATTACCTATCAAATATCTCTTATCCCTTGATGAAAAAAGGACTTAGAGCAAGAAATAATTTTTTTATTAATTTTACTGGAATGAAAATTAATGGAGAGTATGTAGGCGGTATTGGAAAGGAGCCAACTAATTTTAAAAATTTAGTAAAGACTGAGCGTATCTCAATTTATGATAATTTTCCTGTTAAAATAAATGTCTATATTTGGAATGATTAATAAAAGAGGTTATTATTATAGTGTAGATGCTTTAATCGCAGTGATAATCATATTCTTTGTTATTTTATCTTTAAGGCCTAGAATTGAGAAGCCAGAATTACCCATTAAGATTCATGAAGATCTGATTTTTGTTTTATCTGACATTAGAGTAGGAGAGATTAATGATTCTTACTTTTCTTATCTAATCGAAAGCGGCCAGGCATCTCCAAGGAATACTCTTCTTGAACAGCTTGTTGAATTTTATGCTAAAGATTCTCCGCACGCAGAGTTAATGCTTAATCATCTCCTTTCTGGTATTAACTTAAGTTACAATATCGGCGTTTGGATTGAAAATAAAAAGATATATTCATCAAATTTTACACCATACTCTCTAACTTCAGAAGTATTAACTGCAAGACAATTCGTTTCTGGCCTTAAAAAATCAGAGGGAGGCGAGGAAGTTAGGGGGTTCTCTTCTAGAGCATATTTAACTTCTCCTTATCACACAGATTATTACTATTTTGGAGGATATTTTGGAGAAGGGAATATCTCAATTAGAATTGATTATAATGGTTCTCTTAAAGATATTAAACTTGAAATAGCCACTAGTAAGGATTTTGATATATACATTAATAATTTATATTCTGGACATTATGAAAAATCTCCTTCTGAATTATCTCCTTCTAAATATCCTTTAGATGCTTATAAATCTAATTTTAGATCTGGTTCAAATATTATTACTTTCTCTTCTAGTGATCTTTATATTGCAGGAGGTTTTATAAAAATAATTTATGAATCTAATTCTCCATATTCTATAAATACAAAAAAATATCTTCCAGGAATTAGTGGCCTAATAAATATCTACGATTCTATTTATTTTCCTTCAAATTTCACTTCAATTGATGTATTTCTTCATTATACATCTCCAGTAAATGTCTCTTTTATCCTTGGAAATACTATAATTTATGAATCAAATGGAACTAATGTCTCAAGATTACTCTCAAGTTCTGAGATATTCTCTAAAATTTCTCAATTGTCTTTAATAAATAAAAACATTCCCTTTAGAATTAAAATTTCAAATGTTACTTATATTGGAAATGTTTCTTTATCTTCAGATATTGTTTCAGTTACTGACTTATCTGGAAGCATGAATGATTGCAGCCATTTATATACTTGCAGTTATCGGTGCCTTATTGGTGGATCGAAATCATGTCAAACCTATTCTCAGTGTAGTTCTCATATATGCGGAGGTACTTGTTTATTTCCATATGATTTTTCT
>JAWAMY010000086.1:0-2668 GCA_038895635.1 Candidatus Pacearchaeota archaeon
ATGTATTATTAAAATAAAATAAGTCAAATGTAAATGGTTGTTCTATATGTTTATTTAAGAATAAGATTTTTTCTTTAGTAATTGGTTCTATTGGACTTCCGTAGATATATGCTTGATATAATTCCATTTTAGAAAAAGTAGGTTTGGATTGATTAATAGATAAAGCAGAAGATAGATAAGAGTTAATTAGAAAAAGAGTAAAGACTGAAATAACAACAATTAAAAAATTATTAAGATTATTCATAAAAGAAATAGAGAAAAAATAATTAATAAATATTTAGATAAGGAGAATTAGACTCATTTTATAAGGTTATTTGCTCATTTCCTTTAGTTTCTTAATAGTCTCTTCGAATTCTTTATCTTTATTTAAAGTCCTAGAGTTTAAATTTGATCCCACGGGCCTCTGAACTGATGGACGATTATTTTGTAATGGATAACCGTACATTGGTCCTCTTATAGATGGAACTCTAAAACGTGGAGGCAATGGAGGCCTAGGAGGATAAGATGGCCTTAAATTTAATCTACTGTCTGAAGAATCCGAATTATCTTTTTTAGACTTAAAAATTAACATCCTTATCCTATCTCTGAATATAATGGTTAATACTGCAATAAGAATTAAAATTATCAAGATCCATATCCACCAAGAACCTGAAGTTTTCTTAGGAAAACAACAGACATAATTAGAAGATGGACATGTTAGAGAACTATTTACTTTTTCTTTACTTGAACAAGAAGATTTACAAAAACCTCCTAAAGAAGTGCAAGTATATGATAATGGTGGCTCATCTTCTGGCGGTCCATCATTTACTTCAGTACATGGTTGAGAACAACATATCTTTGAGTCTGAAGACTGAAAGATCTGAGCATTTGAAGGGCATCTTTGATTAAAGTTGCAAAGATATCCGTCTAAAGACGCGCAGGATTTTAGAGAATAATCGTGTGAACAACAAACCTCTCCGAGACCACTACAACCAGTTAGGTCGTAAAATTTAACAGCAGGGGGTGAACAATAAGACAACTTAACGCAAAATTTTCCATTCCTTATACAATCTTTATCTTGAACATCAGGAGTCCCAGTTTGATTTGCATTGGTGTCTGTCGCTCCATTGCTAGGAATACATAGGTAATCTTTACATCTTTCTCCTGAGTTACAATCACTATCATCAGTACATTCGGCATAGTCAGTAGGTGGACGAGGATTTGTTGGATTAGAGAGAAAATTTGACCAACCAGCAGCATAAATCAAAAATGCTGTTTCTCTAAAACTCCCCCAACAACCATCAGAGTTCTGAACGTTTGGCTTTCCAGAAAGAAGATAAGATTTTGCTGAAGAGGTTTGTTCAGTATCTTGACCATATAAGGCCATTAATGCTAAAGCAGTTGAGAAGAACTTTCCATATGAACCAACATTCCAAAAGTTATTTTTATAGTTATCTCTAATCACTCTCGTAAAGAACTCATCTGAGTTTGTTATTATATATAAAAAAGACTCTGGAAAAAGAGACTTATAGTCTAAATACGAAGCAGTAAGATAAGGTAAAAACTCATCTACATTAACACCAGAATCATAAAGAGCCACAGCAGCCCATAAAGTTCCCTCATAATCACAACTGCTAGATGTAGAAGTTTTAAAACACTTATAAACTACTCTTTCTACTATCTCTCCTCCATAAGTAGCACTATTCACAACTTGAGAAACAAATATAGTGTTTGAATTTGGAGATTTATATAAGAGAGTTGTTTCAAAATTTTTATCACAACTTATTATAAAGTCCTTCTCAATACAAGAAGGAGAAATCTTAAGCCAATAACCGCTATCTGAAACAGACAAACAATTACCTGCTCCTGATTGCACTTTCTTATTATCAAGGATCAATACATTATAAGATTTTGAATCATAAGTTATTTTACAATTTGTCTCTCCACTAGAATCTATTTGAAGAAACCAAGTAAGATCTGTTGCAGTTCTTGATTGATTAAGAAGCCAACTACGAATTGATTGAGTATTATAGCCTACTCTCTTTAAAGCCATTAAAGAAATAGCTGTATCTTTTATATTACAATTAGAGGAGGGCCAACATTGACCTCCTAGTGAGTAATCAAGAAGAGAATCTTTGCAATTCTTGTAATCGCCAAGAGCAAGAATAGCTGGTGCTCTCTCATTATAATTTAAAGATGAGCAATCATTTCCTATTTTATCAGTTAAACAAGCGTAAGCTTTTCTAAGATTTAGAGATTCGTTATTTGTAAGAGAGAATACATTAGAGGTAAGATAGACAAAAACAACTGCTACAATAATTAACAATAGGCATCCTCTTTTTAACATTATAAAAATTAAGAATCTTACATTTAAAAAGCTTTATTTTATAAGTAATAGATTTTTATTATAAGGAAACTAGATATTTTTAGATGAATATTAAAAATGGCTGAAAAAAATAATCAATTAGAATTAAAGGAAGAAAGGGTAAGGAAGAATGCTGTACTTTATTATTCAAGAAAAGACATAATAGAAATAATATTCAAATTCTCAAAAAATAGAGAAGTTGTTCCAAAGTATTATGACTTCTTTGGTAAGAGGCCAGATGTATTGAACTATCCATCAGATATAATTAGTTTTGTAAAAAAAGGAGCTACAAGTTTTCACTGCTCTGAAGAATTATGGGAAGAT
>JAWAMY010000087.1:0-2572 GCA_038895635.1 Candidatus Pacearchaeota archaeon
ACAGGTTATTTTTAAAATTTAAAAAAACATCTTTTCAAAATTAATTTTCATTTTTAAATTTTTATCAAATGACACGCAAAAAAAAACAAGAAAATCTAAAGAAAAATGGATACAAAAAGCAATCAAAAAACCCGGAGCTTTTAGAGAATGGTGTATAAGAAGAGGATACAGTGGAGTGACACAAGCTTGTATAGAAGAAGGGAAAAGAAGTAAAGATCCAACTACAAGAAGAAGAGCACATTTAGCAGAAACTTTAAGAAGATTAAGTAAAAGAAGGAAGAAAAAGAAGAAAAAATAAGAGGAGAGAGGGAATAAAAAAAAGGAGGTAAGAAAAATGGCAAGACGCAGAAGAAAAGGAGTAAGAAGAACAAGAAGAACAAGAAGAACAAGAACAAGAAGAACAAGAAAGTTAACAAGAACAGAATAATTTAAAAAATTTTAAAAATTTTTGACCCTCTCTCCTCTTATAAAATTTTAAAAGGAGGGTAAGATGCCTACAAGAGAAGAAATTTTAAAAGAATTAGGATTGATTTCTCCAGAAGAAAGGACTACTGGAGAAACCACTACTACTTTGCCTCCTACCACTGAACCTTTTGGTATTCCTACTACTGAAGTTCCAGCAGGTCTTGAAAAATTTGGAGATAGTATCATAGCTATGGCAATTAAAGGATTAGAAATGGCTTTATCAATTTTTGGTTCCTCCTCAGAAAAAGGACAAGCTATCCTTTCAGCTTTGAATAAATTATCAAAAGTAGTTGATGAAAAAGAATTAACAAAAGCTGAAATGGCTTTTGAAACTATGTTTACAGGAATGCCATTTGTTTCACCTGCTCCTACTCCATCTCCTACTCCACCCTCTACTCCGCCTACTACTCCACCTACTACTCCAATTAGAGGTGAAACTGAAATTCCTGAAACATTAATTAGACCATAAAAGGAGGGAGAAAAATGATTAAAAAAGGAAAAACTACAAAAAAAATCAATCCTGAACAATATAATACTTACCTAACCGGTAGCTCTTCTGTTTTTGGAAGCTTTTGTCCTGTTAAAGAAGAGCCAAAAGATGGATTTTTTACAAAAATCAAAAACAAAATTAAAGTAACTCTTTACGGCAAGATTAATTGGTAATAGGAGGATAAAATGGAAGAAAGACAAGAACAACAAAGTCCTTCTTTAGAAGAATTTATAAAACAAATTTTAGAAGATGCTTATAATGATGAAGAGATGAGAGAATCTTTGAATAAAGTTTTAAGAAGATATGGATATGAAGTAAAGGCTAATCCTATTGAAGAAGTCGTGAAAAAGAAAATTTCTAAAGTAGAAGAAGAAAACCGAAAGTTAAAAGAAGAAATTGAAAGAAAAAAAAGAGAAGAATTAATGGAACAATATAAACGCACTCTTCAAAAATATGGACTTTCCGAAGAAGATATGAATAAAGTTGTTGAATTTGCTAAACAACAAGGGATTATGAACTTTGAAACAGCTTGCAGACTTTATGTTATTGATAATAAAGTTTTAAAACCTCAATATACTTATCGTGGAATTGTAAATGAAGAACAACCATTAATTGAGAAATATAAAGGAATACAAGGAAAAGAAAATTTGATAAAAGATGCTTTTGATATATTAGCAAAAATTAGTTAAAAGGAGGTAAAAAAATATGCCTACACCAATTACGGTTTGGCAAACAACAACTGGTGGAACATTTCAAGATGCTACTACTACAGCAAGATGGTTAAATGCTCTTAGAAGAAATATAGTATTATATGCTTTTGCTCAGAATTTGCCTAAAATTTCAGCTTTTGCCAATATTCTCTTACGAAGAAGTGATAGTCAACCATTCCAACCTGATTTTATCATTCAACCTGTTTATGGAGGATTGACTGGGACTAATTTAACAAACGCTCAACCTGAATGGGTAGATGCAACAGCTGGGACTTTAAATTTAGCTGATTATGTTGCTGATTATATGTATGCTAAATTTACTCCTTCTGTCTTAGGTAAGGCTATTAGACTTAACTTTTTTGAGCTTGCTGTTATGCAAAGTCCTAATGTAATTATAGACCAATTAGCAATTAAAACTACTGAAGCTCATTTACAAATGATGGTCGCTTTTATGAATTCCATTATGGGAACAAGAGGAACTAATGATAATAAATTTTATGGAATTTTAGATATTATTGATGATGGAACTAATCAACCTAATTATGGTCAAATAGATAGAGCAACTTATACTTGGTGGAATTCTCCTATTTATCTTGGAACTAATTATATAGCTGATGGTCCTCCTTTATATTTAGTAATAAAAAGAGCTATTAAAGATTATTGTAAAGAATTTGGAAATATCTATGGAGTTCCCGGTATTGGTATAACTGATTATGATACTTGGTTAAAAATTGCTGAAAGTTTTATGGCTATTGAACAATATGTTGTAGGTAATTTAGATCAAATTGCTGAAGAAAGAAGTTATCAAGTTAAAGCTATTAACATAGATGGAATTTGGATTATTCCTGATGCTTATTTATCTACTTATCAAAAAACTATTGGTAATGAAACTAAAACTTGCGGAAGA
>JAWAMY010000088.1:0-2552 GCA_038895635.1 Candidatus Pacearchaeota archaeon
GAAGATCAGAAGATTCAGATAAGGGATAATGCTTTAGAAGCAGTTAGACAATACTTATCTAGAAATCTTGAAAAGCAAATTTCTGGACAGTATTATTTTGAGGTAAAAGTACATCCTCATCATATTCTTAGAGAGAATAAGATGCTTACTGGTGCTGGAGCTGATAGGATGCAAACAGGTATGTCTGCTTCTTTTGGAAAAACAATAGGAAGAGCTGCATTAGTTAATCCAGGCCAAGAGATTTATCTATTTGCAACTTCTGGAAGTAAACAAATTAAAGTTATCAGAGATTTATTGACTTCTATAAAAGCGAAGCTTCCATGTAAGGTTAAAATATCTATGGAAAAAATCTAGATTTTTCTTACTTTTTGAGTTACTCTTCTTATTGCAATTTTGTTTTTAATCTACGTCCAATCGTAATCTTTAATTTTTCCATCTTTCTTTCCATCCCAATAAGCAATCTCATCATGTCCAAATCTTATAATACTCTTAGATAGTAATATACACTTCTCAGCAAGATGTAATTTTCTTAATTTTTGCTTACTCTTCAGACTCGGATCATAAATTATAGTATTATTTAATATTTTTTTATAAATCTCAACTCCTTTTTTTGAAAATAGTGGGAAGGGGTTCATTTCTAGAGGAACAAGATTTTTATTCTTAGTTTCATATTTTATTAATGCTAAATATGCTGCAATATCATGTGGATAAAAGAATATTGACTCTTCTTTTTCTTTATTTTGAATATTTGGATATAAATTAATTAAATATAATTCGTGATCTGTTCTTCCTTTTATTAACTCTCCATCATTATTTACTAATAGTGATGGTTCAATTTGAAGTATTGTTGAAAGATTATATTTG
This sequence comes from Candidatus Pacearchaeota archaeon, assembly GCA_038895635.1. GTDB lineage: Archaea > Nanobdellota > Nanobdellia > Pacearchaeales > GW2011-AR1 > JACPLR01. The sequence goes on from JAWAMY010000088.1 coordinate 865, forward strand.
CTTTTTACTATTGGTAGGTGTTTTAATTTGAATTTATACCTAAGACTTTTTTTACTTCTTGAGGGCACTTCAAATATTGCTTCAGCTCCATCTACTTCTGCTCTTTTTGGATTTAAGTATAGTTTTACTTGTATCCCAGTTGTTAAATTCTCAGCATATGACCATAATCTTTCTCCTTCTGTACATGAAACAAGAGGCACTAGTCTTTTCTTTAAATTAGATCCCCATCTTGGTCTAAAAGATATTCCCATAAATTCAATTTCTTCTTTACTTTTGTTTTTGATTAGTCTTTCTATTGCAACTCTTCTTAAAGCTAGGGGGGTGAGTGAGCAATTATCACATTCACTTTTTGTTTTTGGATGAGGTAATGGAAGGTAGGCCCCACACTTAAAACATTTTCTTGAAGCTTCAGCCCAACTTTCTGAATTTATATAAAATGTCCCTGGTATGATTGAAGTCCTTATCTCTACTCCTTCAGAATTAGGATCTGTTTCATTTATAATGTCAATTAACTTTTTCTTAGTATAAACTTTTCTTAATTTTAAATCTAGAATTTCATTTACTTCTTTTTCTTTGAAAAAATTTTTCTTTTCCATTTTATTCTTAATCTTTTTTATGTATAAATTTTTTATGTTAAATTATTACAAAAAGCTTTATTAATCCTATATTTCTCTAATAACTATGAAACTAAGAGGTGAGAGAATTAACACTTCAAGCGAATATATACGCTGGCTTTCTGAATTGAATAAGAATTCCGGACCAATAGCAGGCGGTAAGGGCGCAAATTTAGGAGAGATGTATAATGCGAAGTTTCCAGTTCCTCCCGCATTTGTAATTACAACTAAAGCTTATTTTCACTTAATAGAGTTTGCTGGTTTGGATAAAAAGATAAATCAAATAATTGAAAGTATTGATGTAGATAATACTAAAGAGCTTGATGAAAAAGCTCTTAGAATTAGGGAACTAATTTCTAATTGCGAAATGTCTGAAGAGCTAAAATACGAGATAATTGAGGCTTATGAAAATCTGAGTGTAGATAAATCAACTCTTGAGAAAGCAGGTAGATATGCCTTTAATATTCTCAAAGTTAGTACAGAGCCAGTTTTTGTTGCAGTAAGAAGTTCTGCTACGACTGAAGATTTGGAGGATTCTAGTTTTGCAGGTCAGCAAGAAACTTATCTTAATGTTAAGGGTAATGATGAATTAATAAAAACAGTGAAGAGAGTTTTTGCTAGCTTGTTTACATCAAGGGCCATATATTACAGAAAGAAAAGAGGATTTAGTAGTGAGAAGTTTGCTCTTGCTGTTGTTGTTCAAAGAATGATAGATGCAGATCGCTCTGGAGTAATGTTTTCAAGAAATCCTGTTGAAGATAATGATAATGTTGTTATTGAGGCAGTTTTTGGATTAGGTGAGGGAATAGTTTCTGGAAGAATAAAACCGGATCATTATGAAGTTTCTAGAACTCTTGAAATAAAGAAGAAGGAGATTCATGAAAAGAAAGTAGCAATTGTAAGAAATTCTCAAGGTAATAACGAGGAAGTGAAATTAACCCCAAATAAAGCAAAAATGCAAGTTCTTAGCGAGAGTGAAATGAAAGTGCTGGCTAATTTAGCTATGAGAATTGAGGATCACTATCAAAAGCCACAAGATATAGAGTTTGCAATTGAAGGTAGTGATATTTATAT